>JAHJCW010000110.1 GCA_018812885.1 bacterium
AGAACTTGTCTTTCAAAACGAGGAAAAAGAAAAACGGGCAAAAGAATTGATCATTGCTAATAAAAAACTTGCCGTTCAGAATAAGGAAAAAGGGAAACGGGCAAAAGAATTGATCATTGCCAATAAAGAACTTGCTTTTCAAAACGAGGAGCGCAAGCAGGCAGAGAAAAAGTTACAAAAAAGTCGGGATCTTTTGAATGAGACTGGTAGGTTGGCCAACGTGGGGGGGTGGGAAATTAATTTGGAAACTCAAGAGTTGAACTGGACTGACGAAGTTTACCATATCCACGAAGTAAGCCTGGACTATATCCCAACTGTAGATAATGCCATAAAATTTTATGCCCCTGAATCCATTCCAATAATTCAAGAAGCCGTTCAAAGAGCGATTGATTATGGTGAGCCATTTGATTTGGAATTACAACTCATCACGGCTAAAGGTAATCTGATCTGGGTTCACGCCATCGGCAAGGCTCATCTGATTGATAGGAAACCGATAATGGTTTCGGGAACTTTTCAAGACATCACCGAGCGCAAGCAAACCGAAGAAGCGCTGCGAACCAGCGAAGAGAAATATCGCCACTTTATTGAAACGACACACGAGCTAATCCAGAGTGTTAGATTAGATGGTCATTTTGACTTTGTAAACAAGGCGTGGCTTAACATTCTGGGATACAAAAAGAAAGAACTCTCAAAACTTAGTTTATTCGATATAATCCACCCAGAATTTCTGGAGCATTGCCAGAATGTGTTCAAAAAAGTCTTAGATGGAGAAAACATAACGAACGTAGAAACAAAATTCGTGACGAAGGATAGTAGTGTCATTTTTGTTGAGGGTAATATTACCGGACATTATATTGATGGGGAACTGGTTGCGACACTTGGATTCTTTAGAGATATCACCGAGCGTAACGAGGCAGAGGGAAAAATACGTGAAAACGAAGAAAAGTTCCGTTCTTTAGTTGATAATAGTCCTGATATCATAATGCGGATAGATCCAGAGGGAGTCATAGATTTTATCAATTATGAGTATTCTAATCAAAAACCTGAAGATCTTATAGGCCAAGCAATTTATAAGTTTATACCATCGGAGTTTCACGAAGTAGCACGAAGTACGATAAAAAAAGTATTTGAAACGGGAAAGAGCGCTAGCTTTGAAAATCTTGGCATTGGCAATGTTGATAAAGTAATATGGTACAGAAATAATATAGCCGCAATAAGCAAAGATGGCAAGATTGTTGCCGCGACCGTCATAGCAAGAGACATTTCCGAGCAGAAACAAGCTGAAATTATGCAATACGAGTTTATTGCCTCTATTTCTCATGAACTCAGAACACCCTTAACAACAATTAGAGAATCTTTATCTTTGCTATCAGACGGATTATTTGGAGAACTTAACAGTGACCAAATAGATTTAGTAAATCCCTGCCTGGAGGATGTAGATAGATTAGGAAGAATAATAAATAATCTGCTTGATATCTCTCGAATAGAAGGGAAAAGGATTAAACTCGAGCGTAAGATGGAAGATATAGTTAAGCTTGTACAAAGCGCTGTATCATCTTTTGGACATCAGGCGGCAAGTAAGAATATTGAATTAGTGTTTTCGCCGAGTAGTAAATCAATAAATCTATACTTAGATAGTAATAGAATAATCCAAGTATTTATGAATTTGATTGGTAATGCCATAAAATTTACGGAAAAAGGTAAAATAGAAGTTCTTATTACTGAAAGGAAAGATAAGGTTGAGTGTTGTATTGCTGATACAGGTAGAGGTATTGAACAAAAAGACCTTGGAACATTATTTGATAGATTGCATCAAGTCGGAAAACTAATGAGAACCGGCGAAAAGGGTTCGGGGCTTGGATTATCAATTTGTAAGGGTATCGTTAAACAACATAAAGGTAAAATTTGGGTCAATAGTGCAATAAACAAGGGCTCCAAATTCTACTTCAGCTTACCTAAATATAGTACGGATGAGATCATAATTGAGAATATAGAAAATGAAATTAAGAAATTATCAGGCAAGCATATTAAGCGCTCTTTGTTATTGGTTAGATTGAATAATTATTCTGATGTAGAATCTAAGTTAGGTGCCGATAAAGCTGATGAAGTTACTAAGTCTATACTCAAAATTATTCAGGAGACGTTAGCGCCGGGAGAATTTTCACTTATAAAAGAAAAAAACAAAGTAGTACTTTTCTCAGACATTACAGAACAAAATATTAACATTTTAATTTCAAAGTTAAAGGATATGCTAACAAGATCTGTATTAAAAATTAATAAGGATTTAACAATTGATTTATCGTATGGTTGTTCCATCTATCCGGATAATGGAGAGAATGTAAGTGAATTGATACAGCATGCGTCTAAAGAACTTTTAAAGTAGTATAATATTAATATTCAAAAGGTATCAAAGTAGTTATCGATATGCCGATAAATAATTAATTCTTAAATCAATATTTATTGTAGCAAAATATCGACGATAATTTTATACTTATCTAGAGTTACTCAACAGTAACACTTTTTGCCAAGTTGCGAGGTTGGTCAATATTGCATCCTCTTAATACAGCTAAGTGGTAAGCAAGTAATTGTAACGGAATAGAAACAAGGATCGGGAAAATATGATCGTGTGTGCTCGGAAGAACAATCAAATAGTCGGATAGTCTTTCAATTTCCTCAGATCGTTTATCGGTAAAAACTATTGTTATACCTTTTCGAGATTTTACTTGCTCAATATTTGCTAAAATCTTTTTATAAGTTTTATCACGAGGAGCAATAAATACTACCGGCATTTTTTCATCAATTAAAGCAATTGGTCCATGTTTCATTTCTGCCGCAGGATAACCCTCAGCATGGATATAAGAGATCTCTTTTAATTTTAAGGCACCTTCTAGAGCAACCGGGAAATTTAATCCCCGTCCTAAATAGAGATAATTATTAACATGTTGAGTAGCTCTGGCAACTATTTTCAACTGCTCATCATCCGCCAAGACTTCTTTAATATATCCTCCGAGTTTGTTCATTGAGCGGGTTATTTCTTGTCCCTGTGATTTTGACAGTCTTTGCTTACGTCTTCCAAGCATTAATGCAAACATTGATAGAACTGTCACCTGAGCTGTAAAAGCTTTAGTTGACGCTACACCGATCTCGGGTCCGGCATGCGTGTAAACTCCACAATCGGTTTCACGCGAAATTGAGCTGCCAACCACGTTGCATATTCCCATAGTTAGCGCACCTTTATCGCGCGCTTTGCGTATTGCCGCTAAGGTATCGGCGGTTTCTCCCGATTGACTGATCGCAATCACAACTGTGTCCGGTCCTACTATTGATTCACGATACCGAAATTCAGACGCATATTCTACATGAACAGGAATACCCGCATATTCTTCAAGTAAATATTTTCCAATCATTCCGGCATGCCAAGATGTTCCACAGGCAGTAATATAATATCGTCGCGCTGACTCGATTCTTGGTAAGAAATCCTGAATGCCTCCAAGAAATGCGTCACCTTCCTCTACTCGCAAACGACCCCTCATTGTGTCGATAACCGTCCGTTCCTGTTCATGAATTTCTTTCAGCATATAATGTGGAAAATTTCCCTTTTCTATTTGTTCAACCGACCACTCCACGTTTGATATTTTCTTTGATACTACTGTATTGTCAAAAATCTTCTTGATAGTTAACTCACCATTAGAAATTATAGCCATCTCACCTTCATCAAGATACATAACCTTTCTAGTATATTCGATGATAGGCGCTGCATCACTTGCGACAAAATATTCTCCTTCCCCAATTCCAATAACGAGCGGGCTTCCAAATCTTGCGGCAATTAATTTATCAGGTTCATCTTTGCTGATTAATACAATACCATAAGCACCAACCACTTTCTGTAATGCCGCTCTTACCGCTTCTTCTAAAGATAATCCGTTATGATTATATATTGAGGATATCAATTGAACAAGGACCTCGGTATCAGTTTCGCTCCTAAATTTCACACCATCTCTGATAAGGATTTCACGTAGAGTTGAGTGGTTTTCGATTATACCATTATGGATTAGGGCAATTGAATCAGTCACATCCATTTGAGGATGGGCATTTATATCATTTGGGATTCCGTGTGTAGCCCATCTAGTATGAGCAATACCTATTTTCCCTTTAATATGTGACCCTTTTAGAGCATCTTCCAGTATTTTTACTTTTCCGGATCGTTTTAAATAATTTAGATTATTGCCATCAAGAACTGCAATTCCTGCCGAATCATAGCCGCGATATTCTAAACGTCTTAATCCTTTTATCAAGATTGGTACGGAATTTTTTTTACCCCAATATCCAACTATTCCACACATACTTAATCCCCATTAATTTTTAATATGATAAATTATTCCCATTCGATAGTTCCCGGCGGTTTTGATGTTATATCATACACAACGCGATTAATGCCGCTCACTGAATTTACAATCTTATTTGAGATTTTTGATAATATTTTGTCCGGTATTCGATACCAATCTGCCGTCATTCCATCCAAACTTGTTACTGCCCGCAAAGCGATTAGGTTTTCATATGTTCTATTATCACCCATTACCCCAACTGTTTTCACCGGAATCAGCACTGAAAAAGCCTGCCATATTTCATCATAAATACCTTCTTCCTGTAAAATGCTAATATAAATGTCATCCGCTTCCCGCAAAATGTCCAATCGTTCTTGTGTTATCGAACCAAGTATTCTAACAGCTAAACCGGGTCCGGGGAATGGATGGCGGTTTAAGAGTTTATCGGGCAATCCCAATTCCCTACCGATACTCCTGACTTCATCCTTGAATAATTCCTTTAGTGGTTCAATTAGTTTCAACTCCATATTTTGAGGAAGCCCGCCAACATTATGATGACTTTTAATTACTTTTGCTTGTTTTGTGCTTCCAATTCCGCCACTTTCAATCACATCTGTATATAATGTTCCTTGAGCTAAATAATCTACCTGCCCAATACTTTTAGCTATCTTTTCAAAAGACCATATAAATTGTTCACCAATAATTTTTCTTTTCTTTTCAGGATTTTTAATACCTTTAAGACGTTTTAAAAATACTTTTGATTCATCAAATAATTGTACATTTACGCCAAGGTGTTCCTTCAGTGATTTTACACAATCTTGAGCTTCGTTTTTTCTCATCAATCCATGATCTATGATTACTGATATCGCTCTATTACCAATAGCTTTATTTAACAGTGCTGCAACAACCGATGAATCTACACCTCCACTAACGGCCGTTAATACTTTTCCTGATTGACCTACGACTTGCTGTATTTCAGTGATTTTGTCACCGATAAAATTTCTTGGTGTCCAGTTCAGATTACATTTAGCAATTTTGAATAAAAAATTTGATAAAATTTCTTTTCCTTTTTCCGTATGGATAACTTCCGGATGAAATTGTGTTGCATAACGCCTATCAGATTTACTAACTAAACTTGCTACTATTCCATTAGATGATTCGGCAGTTATTTCCCAATTTTTAGGAAGCTCAGATACTTTATCGGCATGACTCATCCATACTTCTGTTGTATCGGGTAAACCGTTGAATAAATCCGATTTATCGTTAATTATTATTTCATCAAATCCATATTCTCTAATATTAGAAGTTTCAATTTTTCCGCCATAATGCTGTACAAGCAGATGTAAACCGTAACAAATACCAAGAATAGGTATATCCAGATCGAAAATCGATTCATCATACATTGGGGCAGATTCGGAATATACGCTCGAAGGGCCGCCTGACAATATGAGTGCTTTGGGATTTAGTCTGCGAATTTCAGTACTACTTGTATTCGAAGGTAATATTTCAGAAAAGATATTTTGTTCTCGTATACGTCGTGCAATCAATCGCGTATACTGCGAACCAAAGTCAAGTATGACAATTCCTTGATTATGTTGTGGATCCACTAAAATTCCAACTTTCAAGAGTCTTTATAAATGATTCCTCAGTAAGTTGATAGTGTATTGGAGTTATACTCACATAATCATTTTGAATAGCAAATCCATCCGTATCACTATTGGTATCATTAATAGTCTCTCCCCTCATCCAATAATAAAATTTACCACGTGGATCTTCGCGTTTTTCAAAACGATCCTTAAAAACTGATTTACCTTGTCTTGTAATTTTATATCCTTTTATTGATTCAGCCGGAATGTTCGGTACGTTCACATTTAGCAAAATTCCTGAGGGTAATCCATTTTCAAGTATCTTATTGACCACAACTACTGCTACTTTTTGTGATGTGGTCATGTCTCCGCCTTTAATTGAATTTAGACTGATGGCTACTGATGGAATTCCAAGTATTGTACCCTCTGTTGCTGCCGATACTGTTCCAGAATAGATTATATTAGAGCCAACATTCGCACCGGAATTAATTCCCGAAACAACAATATCGGGAGGTGATTTCATTAATGAGCGACCCGCAATTTTTACACAATCCGCCGGTGTCCCTTTAACTGCAAATCCCTCAAATCCATTTTCTCGGTGAACTTTTTGTACTCTAATCGGATCTGTTATGGTAATCGCATGGCCTACGGCACTTTTTTCAGTATCGGGTGCTACTACTATTACATCACCGATTTCTTGCATTGCCCTCCATAAAGCATAAATTCCGGGTGCAAAAATTCCATCATCGTTTGTTATGAGTATTTTGGGACGGTTTTTCATGATAAGGTATTTAAAATATTTGATAGGGTTTTTTTCAACTCCGAACGTGGAACAATTAAATCAATAAATCCTTTTTCGAGTAAAAATTCCGATCGCTGGAACCCATCCGGTAAATCCTGACTGATAGTTTGTTTAATAACTCTTGGTCCGGCAAACCCGATTAAAGCTTTTGGTTCGGCGAGGTTAATGTCTCCTAACATTCCGTAGCTTGCTGTAACACCACCGGTTGTGGGATTGGTCAATAATGGTATATATAGTCCTCCATTCTCCATAAATTTTGCAAGATTGGCACTTGTCTTTGCTAATTGCATTAACGATAAAGCTCCTTCCTGCATCCTTGCCCCACCGGAAGCACATACAATAATCAAAGGAACTTTCTTTTTATCAGCAAGCTTAATGGATTGAGAAATTTTTTCCCCAACTGCAGAACCCATGCTTCCACCAATAAAATCAAAATTCATTATGCCGAGCACAACAGGATAATTATTAATAATACCTTCAAAGCAACGGATTGCTTCTAAATCTTTGGTTTTATTTATTGCAATTTTAAGTTGATCAGAATAACGTTTTTCAGATTTAAACTTTAATCTATCAACTGAGATAATATTCTTGAAGACTTCCTTTACCGAGCCATCATCTAATATCAATTTAATATATTCGGTTGAATTTATTCTGAAATGGTGTTTACAATAACGACAAACCGAATGATTTATTTTCAATTCCGGTTTATATAATATTTCAGAACAGGATGGACATTTTATCCATAAGTTATCCGGAATGGATTTTTTTTGGTCATCCTTAATATTATCTTCTTTTCTATGAAACCAAGCCATTTCAATTGAACATTTACTATTTAATATTGATTATTTAGTCTTTTTATAAACGCCGAATATACGAAAATATATTAAATTTTTAAGTTTAAAGAATGATAAGCTGAACTGTCATTTATGGTCATTTGTAGTCATCAAATAGCCAGTGGTCAATACTAATAGATTCCCACTATAGTCCAATCCACTAATTTCCTAATTATCTGTTCACTTATTTCCCAATTTTAAATGGTGATACATATTCAGGCACTAATTTGTACGGCTTTTCAACCACCCATTCGTGAAAGTTTTGATAAGCTAATTTCCCAATCCATTTAGCCGATGGATTAACAGACAATATATTTTGCTTATTTTCAACTTCATTAAACAACTTATCACATCTCCAATGAACAATTTTTGTTGAGGATATATCAACCCCTAAATCATAAACGCTTTCGCATTTTAATACTTGAATTACTGAACACTTGTTTGATTTTTTAATTTCTGACCCGTAAACCCTGAGCCCTGACTGCTGAATAAAATATTTATTCCCATGTGAATGCATCACCACCGCAACATCACCATCAATAATCCCGCTTCCATAAAACAAAGACAACATTGTTGGAACAGGAACGATCGGTTTTTTATGACTGTACGCCAATCCCTTGGCATAGCTTAGACCGATTCTCAATCCGGTGAAAGAACCCGGTCCAATTGAAACCGCAATTGCATCAATATCAGATAATTTCAAACCGGTTGGGTTTACTAAATCATTATAGAATAATGGTAATTTTTCGGCATGTTGCCTCGGTATAACACCCTCAATAATATTTTTACAAATTCCATTGTCAATAAATGCTATGCTACAAACATCAGTGGAGGTTTCTATCGCTATCAATTTCATGAATTATTACTTATAATTATTTCTCTTTGATTAGATTTGCCAATTATTCGTTTAAAATTAATCATAATCGTATCATTAGGTAGAATTTCTTTGATAATATCAGCCCATTCGATTAGCGTAACCCCGCAAATAGGAGCTAAATAATCCTCACCACCAATATTAATAAATTGCTGTGCATTTTTTAGTCTATAGCAATCAATATGATATAACCGAAATTTCACCCCCTCATACTCACTGATAAGTTTAAAGGTAGGAGAGCCAACTGCTTCCTTAATTCCCATCGCTTTAGCGAAACCCTGAGTAAAGGCTGTTTTTCCTGTCCCTAGTTCACCGATTAAAGCGATGACTTTACCTATTGAAACTTCTTTTGCAAATTTAGCTGCCAGTTGTTTTGTTTCGTCTAACGACTTGGTTAAATATCTACCCAACATTATTTGCCTTTTAACGTAGCAACCGGAACTAACATTTCCTCCATCGAAATACCGCCATGTTGGAAACTATCCTTGTACACAGATTGGTATTGATGAAGTTGTGTCGGATAAAGGAAATACACATCGCCCTGGGCGATTAAATAGCTTGATTGTGGACCAATTTCGGGAAGCCGATACTGACTTGGTTCTTTAATAACTAAGGCATTTTTATCTTTGCTATTAAGATTCCGACCATATTTATAGCGTACACCTGAAGATGCCTCTTTATCAGCGGCAACCATTATTCCTTTTTGTACCCTCACACTTCCATGATCACTTGTGATAATGACAGTATAATCACTCTCTGAAAGCTGTTTTAAACTTTCAAAAAACCATGAATTTTCAAACCAATTTCGCACTGCTTGGCGATAGCCGGTTTCATCCGGCACCATTTCTTTCAAAATATCAGATTCAGACCTTTTATGTGCTAATAAATCAATAAAATTAATTACAACTGCAATCAAATCATTATTTAAATAGTCGCTTAATCGATTGTTAAACCGTTGTCCTTCTTCGGCTTTCCAAATTTTATGATAGTGAGAACTTATATTTGTTAAGCCGTTGCGTTTTAATAAATCCCGGAGGAATTCTTCTTCAAATTTATTTTGATGTGGTTCACGATTAGCAATCAACTTTTTCTGTTTCGGGTACTTAGCAAACATTGCATCGATAAATAAGCCACTAAATATGGAATTTCTAGCAAATGGTGTTGCAGTTGGTAAAATGGAAATGGCGTAATCCATATTAATATCAAAATGCTTAGAAATTTCCGGCAGTATGGCCATCAAATGATCATACCGCAAACAATCAACAACAAAAAGACAGATCTTTTCTTGGTTTTGAAGTTTTGGAATGCAATATTTTGGCAATATATCGGGAGAGAGTGGTGGTCGATCATCATTTTTTAACCAATTAGTGTACTCTGTATTTATAAAATGAACAAATTCACGGTTGCAAAATTGAATCTGCTTATCCAAGATACTTGTTAGCTCCGACTTCCGTTGTGCGTCAAATGTTAACTGCCAATTGACTAACTTATTATACAAACTCCACCAATCATCAATTGTCATGGATTCCTGAATTCTCGTTTCTATAGCTCTGAATTCTTTTAAATAGTCACCCGTTGTTTTCTCATCAATGATACGAGTTTTTTCAAGCACACGTTTACAGGCACTAAATATCTGCGTTGGATTGACCGGTTTAATAAGATATTCGGCTACTTGCTCAGAAATTGCTTCATCCATTAACCATTCTTCTTCACTTTTTGTTATCATTATCACAGGTATTTCAGGTTTAAACTCTTTTATTCGGCGTACAGTCTCAATTCCATCGATACCGGGCATAAAATGATCCATGAGAACTAAATCATAAACGTTTGTTTTAACAGACTGAATGGCATCCCATCCATTAGATATTGGTGTAACATTGTATCCTTTATCTTCTAAAGAAATTATATGCGGTTTCAGATGATCTATTTCATCATCAACCCAAATTATTTTTCCGCGTGTATTGGTCAATTTTGTTTTATTATTAAAAGTTTAGCACTATAATGACGTAGAATTTAAATTATTCAGTTATTAATTGGTTTAATTCTTTATATAATTTTCAATTACGCTTATTAAAAAGATAATTATTCAAAATCTTTTAATCATTAATATTTG
>JAHJCW010000111.1 GCA_018812885.1 bacterium
CAAAAAACCTTTAAAAAAAACATTTTTTATTTGTAATCCCGCTGCCGGTGCAGGTTTGGCACACGAAAGGTGGTCAACATTATATGATGAATTAATTGCGCACAATGTTGAGTTTGATTATCAATTTACTACAATGCCAAAGAATGCAACAAAAATTGTAAACGATGTAATTGAGCGCGGTTATAATCGCATTGCGGTATTTGGTGGAGATGGAACAGTGAACGAAGTACTGCAAGGAATTATGGCAAACGGCAAAGCTCCGGATCACTTAGAGTTGATACTTATTCCGGCGGGGAGTAGCTGTGATTTTGCCAAAAAATATCCCAATAGTAAATCGAATATTGAATTGATTTTATCAGAAGAAATATTTGCAGTTGATATTGGTAAAATTGAATGTAATGATAAAACCGGTAATCCTGTTACCAATTATTTTATTAATAACTCCAGTATTGGTGTAATCAGTTTAGCAAATGAAAAATACAATAATGTCAGAGGACTATCCAAACAAATAAAAAGATGGAGTGTTGACGCTGCAGCCATAATTGCTGGTATCAAAGCGATTGGTCAATTTAAACCCATATCTTGCGAATTACAATTCGATGACGAAGAAGTATATTTTACCGAGATCACTAATATTACAGTTTTTAAAACACCTTATTTTGGTGGTGGCATGTATTATAATGTTGAGACACAACAAGATGATGGGAATCTTACTGTTGCTTTAGTTGACAGAACATCAAAATTAAAATTATTAGGATTAATTCCGGCTCTATATGCTGGAACTGCATTAAATAAAAAACCTGCACATCACCGTAACTGCACTACGTTAAATTTTGATACAAATCGCAATTTTTATATAGAGATGGATGGTGAATCAGCCGGCTATCCTCCCGCAAAATATTCAATTCTTAAACAAGCTATTAATATTGTAATATAAATGGAAACGAAATGACAACCTCAAATAAAACTTCTGAAAATCTTTCTGATTATTGTGCGCCTGGAACAAGATGGACTGAAAAAATGGTATCGGTTTCCGATAATGTTTCTTTAAGAGTAGTTGAATTTCGTCCTAATAAAAGTACAACACAACCTGCAGTATTGTTCATTGCCGGGTGGATTTCATTAATAAAAGGGTGGCAGAAAGTACTAAAGGAGATGACTAAAGATTTTCATGTAATCTATGTCGAAACGCGTGAAAAAGTCTCATCACAAATTCGAGGAAAAGCAGAGTTTTCAGTCGAAGCAATTGCGAAAGATATTGTCAGGCTTGTAGAAATATATAACCTTGAAAAGGACAAATATATAATATTTGGAAGTTCGTTGGGTGGAACTTCAATATTAGAGAGTTATAAAGGACTGAATTCACATCCTTTATGTTTTGCGTTATTAGGACCCAATGCGGAATACCGTACTCCTTGGTGGGGTAAAATATTAATACGCATAGTATGGCCTCAGCTAATAAATGAGCTTAAGCCATTTGTAAAATGGTATCTGCGCAAATTCCGCTTAGATATTGAAACTGACTGTGCTCAATACGAAAAATATTGCAATGCTTTGGATGCAGCTGATCCTAAAAAACTTAAACCGGCTGCCAAAGCCTTATCACAATATAAAGTTTGGGGAATATTAAAAGATATCGATTTGCCAGTATTAATAATTGGTGCTACTAAAGACTTGCTTCACGAACCGCAAAATTTAATTCAAATGGATAAAATGCTACCGAATAGTGTTTTCCTTGATATGGATACAAACACCTATGCCCATGGATCTGAAATGGTCGTAGAATTGCGCAAATATATTGCCTTTTTAAAATAAAAGTAATATTAGTGAAGTATTTTTTATATAAAAAAACTTTACATAAATAATATGTCAAAAAAAATAATTAAAAATCCAATAACACATGTTGTCAAACGTGATGGACGGATCGTGCCATTCGATGAAGAAAAAATCGCGGAAGGAATTTATCGCGCTGCAGCTTCAGTTGGTGGACATCAAAAAGAATTGAGTGCAAAACTTGCTCATGAAGTCACATTAATAATAAACGAAAATTTTAAAGTGCCGGACATGCCTCTTGTTAATGAAATACAAGATAATGTCGAAAAAGTATTAATTGATAATGGACACTCTAAAACTGCAAAAGCCTATATAATTTATCGCGAATATCGCCGCCGCGAGAAGTTGAAGAAAGGACGTTTAACCGAAGACATCCGCATACCTTATCGTACAATGTACGAATCCTTGTTGTGGAATCTTGAGCATCAGTGCGAGACAATCGAAAAATTAAATAAGATAATTTGCGATGGTAATATGCCGGATTTGGTAAAATCATTTGAACAAAATTATAATCATCATATCAAAAACATTGCCAAGGAAATATCTCATGAAAAGGGCAATGTAAAATTGATTGTTATCGCCGGACCTTCATCCTCAGGTAAAACATCGACTACAGCTAAACTTGCACACCAACTAAATGAAGCTGGTTTGGATACAGCACCATTGAATCTTGACCACTATTTCTTTGACTTGGAATACCATCCAAAAGATGAGTACGGTGACTACGATTTTGAAACGCCGGAAGCATTAGATATTACGCTCATCAATCAGCATCTTGCGGAACTTATCAATGGCAAAACTATCAAAATGCCGTACTATGATTTTGCAAAAGGGAAACGTCAGATAAATGTTCAAGAAAAAGCAATTTTACCAAATCAGGTTATAATTATTGATACACTGCACGGTTTATACGAACCGATGACGCAAAGTGTGCCGAATGAGAATAAAGTAAAAGTGTATATTGAAACGATTTCCCAATTAAAAGATAAAGATGATCGTTTTATTCGTTGGACGGATATCCGGTTATTAAGACGAATGGTACGTGATAGCGCCTCGCGCGGTTACGATATGCGTCAGACCATTGGGCATTGGCATTATGTAAGGCGTAGTGAATTAAAACATATAATTCCATTCCAGGGAGATACAGACTTCGTTGTAAATGGAGCTATTCCGTTTGAACTGCCTTACTTAAAGAAGTTTACTTATGATAAACTACCGTCCTATATTAAAGAATGGCAGGATGACCCAAAACGCCGTGACGCATTTATCCGTGCTGAAAGGATCCACAATATGCTCTCCCAAGTGGATGATTTTTACGATGAAAAGATTATTCCGTGGGATTCCTTATTACGCGAGTTTATAGGCGGGAGTGTGCTTAAGTTGCATTGATTACAACTCACCCTAACCCTCTCTTAAAAAGAGAGGGAAGCTCCCTCTCTCATGTGAGAGAAAGGGTAGGGATTAGAGTGAGTAAATAAATCGAGAAAACAAAAATGGACTTTTAAATAAAAGAAGTTTGTAGATCATTTCGTCGAAACGGTACCCCTGCAGAAAAGCTGTTTTGGCAAGTTGTACGCAATCGTCAAGTCAGGGACTATAAGTTTAACCGTCAATATCCTATTATTTTCGAAATTGATAATATGAAACAGTTTTTTGTTGCTGATTTTTACTGTCACCAATTAGGATTAGTTATTGAAATAGACGGTGGAATCCACGAAACACAAAAAGATTATGATAAATTACGGACTGAAATAATAAATAGACTCAGTATAAATGTGTTTCGGTTTTCTAATAGAGAAGTATTAAATGATATTGATGTTGTGGTTGGGAAGTTAAAAAAGATTATTGACAAACTCACCCTAACCCTCTCTTAAAAAGAGATGGAAGCTCCCCTTCGCTTATAAGAGAAGGGGGCAGGGGATGAGTAGTCTCTTGAGTTTTTTGGAGGTAGTGTACTTAAGTTGCATTAGTATCATTTTAATTATTTTAAGATATATGAAATGAATTTTGATTTGATAAAAACATTGAAGGAGTATTATACATTTTTTGGTGTGGAAAATGAAGGTCCATCAGATGATATTAGCATTTTTGATATTATTCCAATCAATGATAACCTGGAGTCTGACTTAGCGATATTAAGAAAGATTTTAAAAGATAATGTAAACAAAAAGCACTTTACAAATTGTCAAAACTTAATTGAAGATTTAGCAAATAATCTTTCTGAAATGGCATTTTTCATAGAAGAATTGAAACAGATCAAAGATAAAATTAATTTTGACATAGAAGGGATTTCAAACGGAATTATTTGGTTTCAACAGGCGCAAGAAACCGATCCGCGACAGACTAATAATTTAAAGGACATTGAATTAGACGGAATTGCCCCACAACTAATTAATATATTGCAAATTGAAGGTTCATTAATTCTCCGACTCTATATTGCATTAGTGTATATGCGTAGTGGCCCTGTATATGATATACTTAGAATAGGTTCAAAAAATAAATGCAAAACAATGAATGTTTCATACAGATTATTTAATTCTGATTATATTCGTCATATTAGAAATTCTTTATCGCATGGGACATTTAAAGCGAATATTGCAGGAGTTTATTTTAACGATAATAGTTATGAAATAGTCGCAACAACGGGTTTCCTTGATAAAATATGTATTTGGTTTTTTGTTTTATATTATCAATGTGTTTTGTTTGCCAAAAAAGAAATAGATTAAATCGAATTTATTACAACTAAATGCTAGTGTTATAAAATAATGTCATAATGGCGCACTATTAAATTTAACTCTCTCTTTTTGACTTATATTTGATATTGGCACGTTTACTGCTTAATTATAATTGAATTATATTTATTAAGAGGTAAAAAATTATGAATCAAGCACAGCAAATGAATCCCGAACAGGGAATAAATGCCATTGAAAAATATGGCGTAAATCTTACTCAACTTGCCAAAGGGGGCAAAATAGATCCCGTAATCGGCAGGGAGGATGAGATACGCCGAATCATCCAAATATTATCACGTCGCACAAAGAATAATCCGGTATTAATTGGTGAACCCGGTACCGGTAAAACTACCGTCGTGGAAGGACTTGCCAAGCGAATTATTGAAGGTGACGTTCCTGAGAATATCAAAAATAAACAGCTCATTGCCCTTGATCTAAGCGCGATGGTTGCCGGTGCGATGTACCGCGGACAGTTTGAAGAGCGCTTAAAGAATTTTATCAAGCAAGTAGTAGAAGCGAATGGAGAAATAATCGTATTTATTGATGAACTGCATATGATTGTGGGAGCAGGAGGAGCGGAAGGTCAGATGGATGTATCAAATATGATAAAGCCGGAATTGGCGCGCGGACGAATGAAAGTTGTTGGAGCCACAACGCTTGGTGAATATCAAAAATATATCGAAAAGGATGCTGCTTTGGAGCGTCGATTTCAACAAGTTTACATCGATGAACCGAGCATCGAAGATACAATAACTATTTTACGTGGTATAAAAGATAAGTACGATGTACATCACGGTTTGCATATTCGCGATTCGGCACTTATTGCTGCTGCGACATTATCAGATCGTTATATATCAGGTAGATTTTTACCGGATAAAGCAGTGGATTTAATGGATGAAGCTGCTGCGAAAATCCGTATGGAGATGAACTCCGCACCGGCAGAAATTGACGACGCAAGACGTAAGCTAATACAGTTGGAAATAGAACGTGAGGCATTAAAAAAAGAAAAGGATAAACGATCAAAAGAGAGATTAGATGTGGTAAAAACCGAAATTCAAACTTTAAAAACCGAATTGGGTGGACTCACCAAAATATGGGAAGATGAAAAATCGGTTGTTGTTGAAATTCAATCTATTAAAGAAAAATTGGATGGTTTAAACACTCAAGCAGAAGCCTCGCAGCGTGAAGGGGATTACCAAACTGCAGCAAAAATCCAATATAGTGAAATTCCTAAACTTGAAAAAGAATTAGAAACCAAAAACCGCATTTTGGAAAATAGTAAATTTTTAAAATTGGAAGTGGGAACTGAGGATATTGCAGAAATCGTTTCCAAATGGACAGGAATCCCGGTTACAAAAATGCTTTCCGGTGAAAAAGAAAAATTATTAGAGTTGGAATCTCAATTACAAAAACGTGTTGTTGGACAAACTGAAGCTGTACAACGCGTATCGGATGTGATCCGTATGTCTAAATTAGGAGTGACTGATCAGAATCGACCATTGGGATCTTTTTTATTTATGGGGAATACCGGAGTTGGTAAAACTGAGCTTGGCAAAACACTCACTGAAACACTTTTTGACGATGAAAATGCACTTGTTCGCATCGATATGAGTGAATATATGGAACAGCATTCCATTTCCAAGTTGATCGGCTCACCGCCAGGCTACATTGGTTACGATGAAGGCGGACAGTTAACAGAAAAAATCCGTCGGCGACCATATGCGGTAATATTGTTTGATGAGATAGAAAAAGCACATCCTAATGTATTGAATATCTTATTACAGATTTTAGACGATGGCCGTTTAACCGATACTAAAGGACGGACAGTCAATTTTAAGAATACAATAATTATTATGACATCCAACATGGCACAAGGTGATATTAAAAAATATTTGCGCCCGGAATTTATTAACCGTATCGATGAAATAATTACCTTCAAGGATTTGAATGAAGATGTAATCCGTAAAATCGTTGATATTCAATTGGATAAAGTATATAAAAGATTAGCTGAACAGAATATTAATCTCAAAGTTGACCAAAGCGTGAAAGATTATTTAGTTAAAACCGGCTATATACCTGAATACGGTGCCCGACCGATTAACAGAATTATCAAACGTGAGATTTTAGCAGGGCTTTCGAAGTATATTTTAGAGCATCCTGAAAAAGATAAGTTTAGAGTGGTTATTGAAGGTGGGAAGATTGTGATTAAATAGTTTATTACAAAGTACCCTATTAAAAGTGTCCATGATATTATGGACACTTTTTTTATATTCTGTTTTCCATTGTTCTTGTTGATAATTTAGCAGGAAATTCGCCTCTGCTAATGAGTAAAACAGGAATCATATTCGACATAAAAAAGTACGCCATTCATGATGGTCCCGGTATCCGTACAACGGTATTCTTTAAAGGTTGTTCAATGGAATGTCAATGGTGTCATAATCCAGAAAGCAAGAATATGGACGTTGAACATTTTACAGTAAAAGACCGAGTGAAAAAATCAACTAAGAATAAAACAATTGGTTATGAAATATCTGTCAATGAAGTAATGAAAATAATTGAAAAGGATAGAGTTTTTTACGATGAATCAAATGGAGGCGTTACATTCTCCGGTGGTGAACCCTTAGTACAAATCGAATTTTTACTTGAATTATTGAAAAGTTGTCAAAAATCTGATATTCATACAGTAGTTGATACTTCAGGTGAGGCAAGTTGGAAGGATTTTGAAAAAATAATAAATTATGTAGATTTATTTTTATACGATCTAAAAATAATTGATGAAGAATTGCATAAAAAGTACACAGGAGTATCAAATAAACGAGTACATAGCAATTTAAAGAAGCTAATTGACGGGGAAAACAATATAGAGTTGCGTATTCCTTTGATCCCCGGAATAACCGATACAGATTCCAATATCAGTAATATTACTCAATTTATATCGGCCCTAAGTATAATCCCTGAGGTAACTTTACTTACTTATAATCCGCTAAACCGTGATAAATTAGATAGATTTTGCTTGGAAAATCCTTTAGGTAAATTAAAAGTACAACCTAAACAAAAATTATTGGAGATTAAACAGCAATTTGTAGATCAGGGAATTAATGTTTCATTAGGCGAATAATTATGAATAAGCGCATTAAAAAATTACGTCAACAGAGCTTAGATGCGGTGCCAACTATATCCTTAGAAAGAGCCGAGCTGCTTACCGATTTTTATAAAAGCGGCGCAGCCGATGGTGCTTCCGTACCGGTTGCTCGAGCAATGGCATTTCAATATATACTTGAGAACAAAGCAATTTGTATCAATGATGGGGAATTGATTGTCGGCGAGCGCGGTCCAACGCCTAAAGCGACGCCTACCTACCCTGAAATATGCACCCACACAAAAGAAGATTTTGAGATTTTAAATAATAGAGAAAAAGTTTCCTTTAAAGTTGATGATGAATCGTTTAAAATTCAAACAGAGACAATACAGCCATATTGGAGCGGTCGCTCAATTCGCGATAAAATATTTGAAGCAGTTGGAAACGATTGGAAAGATTGCTATGAAGCGGGAGTATTTACCGAATTTATGGAACAGCGTGCTCCCGGTCATACGGTTATGGATAATAAGATATTTCGTAAAGGGTTCATAGATTTTAAAAAGAATATCCATAATAGTATTGCCAAATTGGATTTATTGAATGATCCAAATGCTTGTAATAAAAAGGAAGAATTAAAAGCGATCGAAATTTCAGCTAATGCGTTAATAAATTTTGCCAAGCGATATTCTGAAGAAGCAAGAAAACTTGCTGAAAAAGAAACAAATACTGAACGTAAATCTGAATTATTAGAAATTGCAAGAATATGTAAAAAAGTACCTAAATACGCGCCGGATACTTTCCATGAGGCATTACAGTATTATTGGTTTGTGCATTTAGGAGTTATTACTGAGTTGAATACATGGGATTCCTTTAATCCGGGTCGTTTGGATCAGCATTTATATCCTTTTTATCAGCAAGGGCTTGTGGATGAAAGTCTTACAGAAACAAAGGCACGGGAATTACTGCAAGCATTTTGGATAAAATTCAATAATCAACCTGCTCCACCCAAGGTTGGTGTCACTGCTCAGGAAAGTAATACCTATACTGATTTTTGTTTGATTAATACTGGTGGATTAACAGAAAACGGTGATGATGCCGTAAATGAACTCTCATTTATTATTTTAGATGTAATCGAAGAAATGCGTTTGTTACAGCCGAGCTCAATGGTACAGATTAGCAAGAAAACTCCTGATGAGTTTTTATTACGTGCTTTAAAAATAGTCAAAACCGGATTTGGACAGCCTTCTATTTTTAATACTGATGCAATCGTTCAAGAGTTAACACGGCAAGGTAAATCAATTATTGATGCACGGAACGGTGGCTCAAGCGGGTGCGTTGAAGCCGGTGCATTTGGTAAAGAGAGTTATATTCTTACCGGCTATTTTAACATTCCAAAAGTTTTAGAAATAACACTCAACAATGGTTATAATCCTCGGACAAAAAAGATCATTGGAATAAAAACCGGTGATCCGACAAAATTTAAATCATTTGATGGATTGCTAACTGCGTTTGAAAAACAATTGAATCATTTTATTGATATTAAAATTAGCGGGAATAGAATTATTGAAAGATTGTGGGCGACTATATTACCTTCACCATTTATGTCACTATTGATTGATGATTGTGTTGCCAAAGGTGTTGATTATAACGCAGGTGGTGCTCGTTATAATTCGTCCTATATTCAAGGTGTTGGGATGGGCAGCATTACTGATTCGCTATCTGCGATCAAAAATATCGTATTTGATAAAAAAACATTATCAATGAGCAAAATATTAGAGGCGATTAATTGTAACTTTGAGGGATTTGAGGAGTTACATGAAACATTAATAAACGATATACCCAAATATGGCAACGATGACGATCGCGCAGATGATATTGTACGAAAAGTGTTTGAAATGTATTTTGACGCAATCGATGGGAAGCCTAATACGAAAGGCGGCGAATATAGAATAAACTTATTACCGACTACTAGTCATATTTATTTTGGTAGTGTCATAGGTGCTTTGCCTGATGGTCGTAAAGCAGGAGCCCCGCTTTCGGAAGGAATTTCGCCGGTTCAAGGTGCAGATAGAAATGGTCCGACGGCTGTTTTGAAATCTGCAGCTAAAATTGACCATTTACGTACAGGAGGGACACTGCTTAATCAAAAATTTACGCCGCAAGTGCTAGAAAGTGAAGCAAGTCTAAAAAAGTTAGGGCATTTGGTTCGTTCCTATTTTAAAATGGAAGGGCATCATATTCAATTTAATGTTGTAGCAGCCAATACGTTAAGAAAGGCGCAAAATAATCCCGAAAAATATTGTGACTTAATTGTGCGCGTCGCTGGATATAGCGATTATTTTGTTGATCTCGGCACTGATCTGCAAAATGAAATTATTGAACGTTCTGAACAGAAGATATAGGAGAAAAAATGTTTAATTCAAAAGTATATATAAAAAGACGGAAAGAGTTACAGGAAAAAATGAAGAATGGAATCATTTTATTTATTGGAAATGATGAATCACAATTATTAATAAGAGACACCGTTCACAAATTCCGTCAGAATAGCAATTTTCTATATTATTGGGGACTGAACGAGCCCGGATTAGCAGCTTTAATTGATGTTGAGAATGATAAAGAAATCTTATTTGGTCATGATCTAACTACTGAAGAAATTGTTTGGGAAGGTGAGCAGAAAAAGTTGGCTGACAAAGTAAAATTAATTGGTGTAACTGAAACTGCAGAAATTTCATCACTAAAAGATGTATTATTAAATTTTAAGAAAGGGAAAAAACAAATTCACTATCTTCCACAACATCTGAATGATAATATTATTAAAATTTTTGAGTTGTTAAATATTTCTATTGATCTGGTAAAGGAAAAGCATTCTATTGAATTGACAAAAGCTGTAATTAGTCAAAGATCGGTGAAATTAAAA
>JAHJCW010000112.1 GCA_018812885.1 bacterium
AGTCATCAAAATGAAACCATTATAAGCCAGTATTCTATTAATTGTAATACGATTATATTTCAACCATTTTTTTCCTGTTGATCTTTTTTGATTGTGGAAATAGTAATAAACATAGTCTCCGAAGGAAAGATCATTAGGCAAATTTGGTAATGGTTTTTTGAAAAAGTAGAATGACATAACAGCTACTATAAGGCTAACTACCAAAATCTGAGTAATCAACATTCCTATCCATGAGTAACCAAATACAGAAACAATTGGATTCCATTCATACTGTAATCTTGGCGTATGTATGAATGTTAACCCCAGGTCTAATAGTCTTAGCAGGATGATGTAAGCAATTGTAGTTATATATTGTTTGTTATTCATACTTCAAATTTATGGAAATTATTTAAATACATTTCTCAATTTTCAGAGATATACTTATTCAGCAGGTTAGCAGTTTCTTGTGGTTTTTCAAATGGAAAAAGGTGACTTCCCTCAAAAGTAACCATTTCAAAATTTGGGAAATTTCTTTTCCACCATTTCATGTCAGATTTCCAAAAAGTGTCGCTGTGGCTTCCATAAATAAGGACGCCATTTAATTTATTAAGATTTGGAGGAACTTTTATTTGTATATAGCGAAAAATATCTGCTTCAATTGTTGATGAAAACGCGAGTTCCACCCCGTTTTCGGATTGTGTGAATCCGTATTTTAAATAATCTTCAAAGCATTTGGGATGGAATTTCTTGAATAATGATTTTTGTTGATAGATATTTCTAACCGCTTCTATGTTGGAAAAATGTGTTCTTCTTTTTTTTGCTTTTCTTATAATGCTATGCCAATCGGTAAAACCAATTATTTGTAGCAACCAAACTATATATCTTTTACGTTTACTAAACAAAACCGGATCAAGTACAATGACCTTTTTAAAAAGATCAGGCCTTTTTGATGATGCAAGAAGTGTAACCATCCCACCTAAAGAATGTCCGATTCCAATGATTGGTTCATTGTATTGTTTTTCGATAGATGCAATTAACTCGTCAGCAAAATTATCCAGACTTTTATTAAATGGGTAATCCCCATGTCCCATCTTCTCAATAAAATTAACTTGGGTATTGTTTAACAGCTCAAATAGATAAGTATATGAACCGGCCGGAAACCCGTTAGCATGTGAAAATTGTACTTTATTCATTGATAAAACTATTATTCTATTTTCTCAATATTAAATATTTCTTTTCTACTCCACTCCAACCAATATTTAATTGCAAGTTCACGAACAAAACTCCAATAATCATCGGTTAATGCTCCATGTAGTTTAATCCCTTGCTTAATATCTTTCCTTACGATTCCCCAATAATCGTGTTTTAGTTCAAGACTTATTGTAATATTATTATAAGTAAAAATTGCCTTTGGTTGTTGAAGTAAATCTTCAGTCATGGTAATTATGGTGCCGTGTCCAAGAGTGGCTCCAGTACTAACTTGCAATCCATCATTGAGACAGCTGATAGGAGGGCGGCTACCGGCATAAGAAACAACATATAATTCATCAAGTCCAACATTAAAATATTCTCTTGCTCGTAGTCCCATTTTTGCACCGATAATTGAATAAATTCCTAAATGGGTATGAAATTCATTTGTTAAAACAATAATTCCCCACTCTTCTTTTCCATAATTTTCAATTATTTGGTGCATGTACTTGTTAACGTCATCGTTGTATAAATTGGAATCATTTGGAAAATTTTTAAAAACAATATAATTCTCATTGTTTTTACAAGATAGAACCTCAACAATTTTATCCTCAATTTTGGCTGTTTGAAAAATACTATTTATACTGTGATTTGGATATTTTTCAAATATTTTCGTTTCAAACAATTCCGGATATAATAAATATAAAGCAACTAATTCATCCCATATCTTAAAATGATTAGTTTGAATCCTTTCATAAACTTCGCTTGGACGGTGAGATTCGGCAATTTTTTGTGCATAGGGTGTTTTGATAGTTTCTATATCTCGTAATAATTTTTCGGTGAAACCGATTTCTTTGCCTTCAATATTATTTACAATATCTAGCTGTATTTCGATTTTCAAAATATATTCAGCCGCTTTTTTATCAATTTCGTAATTTGTTCCGAAAATGGGATGAATACTGTTATTATGCCATACAATACGTTTTATTCTTTCCTTTATTTCGGGTTTGGCACGCAGAGCATTTGCAATATTGGTTAAAGAACCTATACAGACTATTGTTGTTGGTTCCCCTTCAGCATAAATCGAGGAAATGATTAAATCAGGAGCGTTTTCCTCAATATTGGTTTCAATTTGATGCTCATCTCCCCAAGATATTTTTTGAGAAAGTTCCCGCCATTGTGGCGGATTTGGTTGGGTAATTTCACCGGAACTTGTTGGAATTCCTTCATGTCCAAAACTTCTGAGTAGTGCTCGAACTTTTACAAGTCCTTCATCAGGTATTAATGCACCATCCGATGTTGTGATTGCATTTACTTGTATTTTATCAGAAGATAGCAGTAAACAGATAGTACGTAAATCATCTGCTGCTCCATCTGTGTCAATAATTATCGAATTATATTTTTTGTTTGAATGACCAAATGCCGATGAATATATATATTTCTTCATTCTATGTTCTTTTCCATAGTTCAAAAGATTGCAAATAAGCAGTTTTTTTCATTATCCAATTCCCAAAAGTGATATGATACTTATTCAAGATATTTAGCTATCTGATATAATAAATTAACCTATTATTCATATTAATGTTATTTAGAATTTTCATATCTATGAAATAAAAGATTTGTATAATAATCGACCATTCAGTCAATTGTAAAACAGTAATAGCGATTGAGCAAGTCTAGTAAATAAATGGTGAAATACTTGTGTTAGATTTATATATTGAATCGTTCACATTCGATAGAGGTAACCCGGTCCACCCAGAGAATTAACTGCCACTTCAATTTCAGAAGCTCGTCTTAGAACATACTGAGAAGGATGAACCACCGACATGCGCTTTGGGTTGGGGAGCACGGCGGCTAGAAGTGCTGCCTCTTCGGAAGTAATTCGGCTTGGTGGCTTGCCAAAGAACAATCGACTTGCTGCATCAACACCGTAAACTCTTGGTCCAAACTCAACAACGTTCAAATAGACTTCTAGAATACGGTGTTTTGGCCATGTGAATTCGATCATTACAGTGAAATAAACTTCTAAAGCCTTGCGAATAGGGCTCCGACTGGGCCAAAGATATAGGTTCTTAGCAAGTTGTTGGGAGATAGTGCTGGCTCCGCGTCGATAACGACGATTTTCTTCAAACGACTTCGAGATTGATTTGAAGTCGAATCCATGATGAATAGGAAACATCTGGTCTTCAGCTGCGACAACAGCGATGGGAATAGTACGCGAAATCTTACTTAATGGAACCCACCGCTGGTGGATTGGGCTTTTATAGTGGAGTTGACCCTGAATTATAAACGAAGTTGTGGGTGGGGCGAACCAACGCCAAGGAAGCACTAGGGCAAAACTGACAAATATTATGGTTCCAAACACAGTTATTATATATCGCCACAATCTCCGCTTTCTAAATATGTTTTTAAATTTCATAATGAATTATAGGTGTCCAAAATAATTTGCTATCAACGCATAGCTTAGTATTTATTAATAAATATTTGCACAAATGATTGTTAGATATTTTTCATCAATTGAATCAAAACAATTCAGTTTTATTGAATCGATGTCTAATACAGCTATTAGATTTCCAATTTTATCAAAAACTGGAATAACTATTTCTGATTTTGTATCGCTCGAGCATTCTATGTGATGGGGAATTGAATTCACGTCATTTTCAATTTGTACTTTTTTCTCACGGACACATTTACCACAAACACCTTTATTAATATCAATTGTTAAGCAACCGTGTGTACCTTGGTAAGGACCGACTTTTAAAATATTCTCGTTAACTAATCTGTAAAAGCCCACCCAATTAAAATGGTCAAAGGATTGGAATATTTCACAAGCAATGGTTGACATCTTCGAAATGTAATCTTCCTCATCTTTAATAAGTGAATCAATGCGTTTTAGTAATTCTTTATATTTAAGTTTCTTGTCCATTTAGGTATAAATAATGATATATAATTTACAGAATGTAATAAAAATTAATTATTTGTAATCTGTAATTTAAACTAATGAATCATAAGATATTAACAATAATTGGTCCAAC
>JAHJCW010000113.1 GCA_018812885.1 bacterium
GGTTTTATTGGTTAATTGGTTATAGAATTAAGATAAGGTGCTAAAATGAAGCTCAAAACTAAATCAGAGCTCGAAAAAGAATTGGTAAAGTTACAAAAACGTGTAATTGATTTGGAAAAATCAGAAACTCAAGGCAAGCTGACAGAGTTGGAGTACATACTGAATACTTCTCCCATTCACATTGCTTCTATTGATATAAATGGTAAATACACAAGTTGGAACAGGGCATCTGAAGATATATTCGGATTCACGGCTGAGGAAGTAATAGGAAAACTGACACCAAACAGGTTTCATCGTAATGATAAAGAAGCAAAAGCTGTTATCGATACTGTTGAGAGGGAAGGAAAGTTTGACGATGAGATTACCTTTGTCCATAGAGATGGCTCTGAATTTTCTGCTCATCTCTTAGTTTCCAAAACAGTCGATTTTTCCGGTAATCATATAGGTTATACAGGTGTGGCAGTGGACATCAGCAAACGCAAGCAAGCAGAGGGAACCCAATTAGTTCTTTATAATATTGCCGAAGCTGTAAATACCGCTAAAAATCTGGATGAACTATATAAAATAATTCACAAACAACTTGGTACAATTATCGATACAACAAATTTTTATATAGCAAATTACAATGAAGACACAGGAGAAATAATTGCCCCCTATTTTGTTGATGAAATATTTGATGATAAACCACCTGTTAAATTACAAGTAAAAGGATTTACAGCATATGTAATCCGAAATAAAAAGTCTTTATTCTTAACTAAGGAAAAATTGAAAAAATTGATCGAGCTTGGTGAAATTGCTGAGCGTGAGTGGAAAAGCAAGATCTGGTTAGGAGTTCCTCTTATAATAGAGAATAAGGTCGTTGGTGCTTTAGCAGTTTTGAGTTATCGGGAAGAATTTCTTTATACAAAAAAAGATTTGTCTCTGCTGGAATTTGTTTCAGACCAGATTGCGATGGTTATCAAGCTCAAGCAGGTGCAAAAAGAGCGTGAGAATCTCTATGCGAAGTCAGAGGAATCCAGGGAATCCTTATTGAGCATCCTGGAGGATGTTGTTGAAAAGGAACGGACTTTACGAGAAAGCGAGGAAAAATTCCGGATATTGGTTCAATACTCTCCCCTGGGAATTTTTAAAGCAAATATAAAAGGTAACATCGAAGTTGTAAATCCTTCATTATTGAAAATATTGGGATCTCCTTCTGAAGAAGAAACGAAAAAAATAAATCTTTTTACATTTCCCCTTCTTGTGAAATCAGGTATCTCGGGGTTTGTAAAGGAGTGTATAAAAAAAGGGGAATCAACAAACAGGGAGTTTTTATATCGGTCAAAGTGGGGGAAAGAAGTTAGTATTAACCTTTTTATTACCCCTGTTCAAAATGACCTCGAGCAGTTTATAGGTGTTCAAGGTATCATTGAGGATATTACCGACCGAAAAAGAGCGGAAGAAAAATATATAGATCAATTAAAAAATATGATTGACCTTGGAATTAGTATGCGTGTGGAATTGAAATTAGAAAACCTGCTTCAAAATATCTGTGATATGATTGTCAAATCTTTGGGCTGGCGTCAGGTTATCCTTTCTTTAAGAGATTATAATACCGGAACATCAAGACCGGTTGCCGTGGGTGGCTATGATAAAAAAACAGTAAAAGATATTATGTCTAAACCACCGATACCTATAAAGGGAACAGAAAAATTTTTCAGGGATGAGTTTAAAATAAGCCATTCCTATTATATAGACCATACAAATTGGGAGAAATTGAAGAAATATTCCGCTTTTGTTGTTATTACACCTGTAAGTGATTTAGATCCTGGCGGTTGGGATGAACGAGACCTATTGCTAATACCAATTCAAGGAAAACAGAATATTCTGGGATTTATTTCTGTTGATAATCCGGTTAGCGGTAATAGACCAACAGAAGAAATAATTCAGGCTTTAGAGATATTTGCTGACCAGGCAGCAGTTGCTATTAAGAATGCGCAGTTGTATGAAGAGTTACAAGATTCTGAAAAGCGTTTTCAAGATATTGCTGTAAACACAGGTGACTGGATCTGGGAGACTGATGAGAAAGGATGTTATACTTATAGTAGTCCGATCGTTAAACAAATTCTCGGTTATGAAAATATAGAAGTCCTCGGCAAACATTTCTATGATTTTTTTGTTCCAGAAGAGCATGTCAAATTGAAAAAAGCTGCTTTAAAAGAATTTAAACAGAAAAAATACATAAAGGATTTCATCAATCGCAATGTGCATAAGGATGGAAGTATTGTCATTCTGGAAACAAGTGGCATTCCACTTTTAGATGATAGCGGAAGTCTTTTAGGATACCGGGGAATTGATCGTGACATCACCGAGCGCAAGCAAACAGAAGAAGCTTTAATAATTAGTGAAGAAAGATATCGTAAGTTTTTCATGGAAGATATAACAGGTGATTATCTTACTACACGAGAAGGGAAAATAATTGATTGTAATCCTCAATTCTTAAATATATATGGATTTAAATCACTTGAACAAGCACAAAAATATGATGCAACTAAATTACATAAGTCGCAAGCTGCGAGAGAAAAATTTATAAAGATACTTGAAAAAAATAAAATATTATATGATCATCAGTCAGACCAATATAAGGTCAATGGAGAAAAGATTATCATAAAGGAAAATGTGGTCGGCGAATTTGATGAAGGTGGAAAATTAATAAATATTAGAGGTTATTTATATGATATCACAGAGCAAGTAAAAGCTGAAAAGGAATTAGTTAAACTATCCATAGCCGTAGAACAAAGTCCTGTATCAATTGTAATCACAGATCTAGAGGGAAGAATAGAATATGTAAATCCCACATTTGAAAAGTTGACCGGATATTCCCTTGATGAAGCAATTGGTTTAAAACCGAGTATTTTAAAATCCGGTGTTACTTCCGATAGCGAGTACCGTAAACTTTGGGAAACAATTAGTAACGGAAAAGTGTGGGCAGGTGAATTACTTAATAAGAAGAAAAATGGAGAACTATACTGGGAATCCGTTACAATTTCACCGGTGAAGGACAAGAAAGGTAAAATAACCAATTATTTAGCAATAAAAGAAGACATCACCGAACAAAAGAGTAATATTAGTGAGTTAATGGATAGAGAGGAAAAATATAGAACATTAACACAAAATTTAAATATCGGTGTTTACCGAAGCACGCCTGGTATAAATGGTATATTTTTAGAGGCAAATCCGGCATTTTTAAAAATGTTCGGTTTTAGGAATAGAAACGAATTAGAAAGATTTATAGTAGCTGACTTATATTCTGATCCATATGCTAGACAAGTAATTGAGGAAAAGCTGAGAGCAAAAGGATTTCTGATGAATGAGGAAATCCAATTAAGAAAAAAAGATGGAACACTTTTCTATGCATCAGAATCAGCTACCGCTGCTAAAGATGAACTGGGAAAAATTACTCATTATGACGGTATAATCGAAGATATCACCGAACGGAAAGAAACGAGAGAAGATCTTAAACAAAGAGAAGAAAAATTCCGGCTTATTTCGGAAATAACCTCAGACGTGCTTTGGGATTGGAATTCAGATTCTCACGAATTAAAATTTAGCGAAAAATTCCATAAACTTGTTGGCTGTAAGTTAGAAGAAGTAAAAAATAATTACGATTTCTTTGCGAGCTTTATCCATCAGGATGATAGACCTCAATATGATAAGGTAATCGACAAAATGCTTACAGCAAATGAAGATAATAATTTTTCCATAGAGTATAGAATTATTCGTAAAGATGGGGAAATTATTTATTTACTCGAACGTGCGAACGTTATCCGTGATTCACACGGAAATGCTACTCGAATGGTTGGTGCAATTTCTGATATTACCGAACAGAAGAAAATGCTGGATCAAATAATACAAGAACGGGATAAATCGCAATTATATCTTGATATTGCAGGAGTAATGTTCCTTGCCCTTAATAGAAATGGAAATATAGTTTTAGCAAACCAAAAAACCTGTGAGATACTAGAGGCAGAAGAAAAAGAAATAATCGGTAAAAATTGGTTTGACAACTATATACCAAGCGATATACGGCCACAAGTAAAAGAACTCTTTAATACAATAATGAATGGTAAGGGAAAATTTGGCGAATATAATGAAAACGAGATTATTACAAATACCGGTGAAAGACGGTTAATTTCATGGCATAACAGTGTATTGAAAGATAAGTCAGGTACAATAATTGGCGTTATTAGTTCAGGATTGGATATTACCGACAGTAGGGCAGCCGAAGAGTTACAAACTAAATTATATGAGATATCACTTTATCTTACCGAATCATTAGATATTGATATTGTTTTGAACCGTATGTCCAAACAGGCCAGGACTTTACTTAAATGCAGAGGCGTAATGGTTTATATGTTAGAGGAAGACAAAAAAACTCTAAATCCGGTTGTAGCGTATGATCCGCCTTATACCAAGCAAATATTAGCCGTAAAAGTAAGTATCGATAATAGTTTAACCGGTCAGGCAATCAAAGCCAAAACAGGAAAAATATTTAATTATCCTAATAATGTAATAGGAGCATTTCAAATACCCGGTACACCCAAAGAGGATACAGATAATATTATAGTTTCACCATTACTAATAGATGGGAAAATTATCGGAGCTTTAACTTTGGTACGATCAGAAATGCCATTTACAAATCACGAGTTGAGCATTGTGAATACATTTGCTGCTTACGCTTCTACAGCGATCAAAAATGCCAATAGCCATAATCAACTCCAACATGAGATCACCGAAAGAATGCAGATTCAAGCATTATTAAAAGAAAGTCACGATCGTTATGAGTCAATATTTGATGGAACAGAAGACGGTATTGTCTATTCAGATTGGAAAGGGAATATACTATCTGTTAATTCAGCGTTTAGCAAATTAACCGGAATAAAAAGGGATGATATAATAGGGCAAAATGGAATTACTCTTGCTAAACAATTAATACCAAAACAATTTATGCCAGGGATTACCCAATTTATTAATAATGTACTAAAAGGAGTTGCTGTACGCGGATTTCCGTTTGAGTATAATAATAAATCTTTAGAGTTACACATTCAGGAGGAAAAAGGCAAACCCGGGATTACTGTTATGATTAGGGATGTGACAGAGTTGAATAAAACGAAAGGGAAAATAATTTTACACCAAAAAAACCTTCAATCGTTAACTAATGAACTCACGATGGCAGAGGAAAAAACCAGAAGACGTTTAGCCATTACACTCCACGATAAACTGGGTCAATCTTTAATTTTGGCTAAGTTTAAAATAAATGAATTAACCAAGCAAGCCACAGATTCTAAGCATAAGAAAGTAATTAATGAGATTACCTCATTTATTGAAGATGCGATAAATGAATCAAGAAATATCACTTATGAATTAAGTCCAACGGTTTTATACGAAATGGGATTGATCTCCGCAATCAGCTGGAAATTGGATGAGATAGAAAAAAGCAAAAAGATTAGGACTTCATTGTTAGATCAATCTAAGTCGTATGAGATAGGGAAAAGAAAAGAGATAATATTATACAGAACTATCTGCGAACTTTTACAGAATATAATAAAACACGCTAAAGCAAAAAATGTGAATGTAGCATTCAGACAATTAAAGGATAATTATAGAATAACTGTAAGCGATGACGGTACCGGATTTGATTTGAAAGCGATGAGAGAAAAGGCAGTAGCACAGAAAAAGTTCGGATTGTTTAGCATAATGGAACGCATTAAATATATTGGTGGAGAAGTGAATATAAATTCCGTATCAAATAAAGGAACCAAAGTAATTATCGATTTACCAAAAAAGAATTAATAAGTTTCAGCGAGGATAAAGATATGATTTCAGTAATTTTAATAGATGACCATGTAATAATGCGAGATGGCTTACGACAGCTCTTAGAGGCGGAAAGTGATATTGAGGTTATAGGTGAGGCCAATAATGGCAGGGATGCAGTTAAGTTAGCATTAAAGAAAACTCCCGATATTGTTATTATGGATATAGCCATGTCGGATATGAATGGCATTGAAGCCACTCGTCAGATAAATACGGAAAATCCCAAGATCAAGATCATTGCATTATCGATGCACTCAGAAAGACAGATAGTAGTTGGGATATTGAGAGCAGGAGCTTCGGGTTACTTATTAAAGGATTCGACGAGTATTGAACTTGTAGAAGCGATACGGACGGTACATTTAGGGCGTAAATATTTAAGTCAAAAGATATCAGATATTGTACTGCAAGAAATATCAGATGTAAAAAAGGATACTGATGAAATAGGTGTTGATCTGTTGACCAATCGTGAATGTGAGATATTACAGTTAATTTCAGAGGGTAATTCTACTAAAAGAATCGCCGATGTATTATTTATAAGCCCTAAAACTGTAGAATCACATCGAGCAAATATTATGGAGAAATTAAATATTCATAATATACCTGAACTTACTAAATACGCTATTCGAGCTGGTATAACTTCTTTAGATAAATAAATTTTACTGTACAATTAGCTAATAGGATATTCTCCTATTAACTAATAGGTTAGGGCACAAGCTCTAACCCTATCTATCCCTACTTCCAATTGGATTGCCTCCCGATTGTTGATATGCATCCTGCCGGCTAATTTTGCATATAAATTAAATACAATATAAATACTGGTGAGCGGGGGAGATTGAATTTAATTGAAAAAATGTGAGATAAAAGATTTTGGCAGCGGCGGAAATGTTAAAAAGTAAGCTAAATTCACTTAGTAAAATGTCAAGGAATAATTATGAAATATTATAAAAAAATAATATCTACAGTATTTGTTACTTTGATAATAATTTTACCTTTTTCTCTTAATGCACAATTCTTTTTTCCAATAGAGATGCCTGATTCTACTTCAGTAACACAACCACTTAATGCTCCAATAGGCAAACCATACGGTGGAGGCGCCGGTTACTTTCCCATCATTACTCCTGAAGAAAGTAATATTGTTATTAATACAAATGATTTTAATTCTCTTAAAAGTGTATTAGCAAATGCTAGTTTTGGTGATATAGTATATGTTAATGATAATCTACAGATAGAAATCCCTAAAGAAGGTACTTTAATAATACCTAATGGTGTTACATTAGCAAGTGGTCGAGGTAGGAATGGTTCTCAGGGAGCATTAGTATTTTCGAACAATTTTTTGGAAACAGATTATTTATTTGAATATCCTGCTATTAGTGCTGGTAAAGATGTAGAAATCACAGGACTACGATTACGCGGTCCGGATAGTACATCAAGTTCCACGAATTATGGAAAACAAGCTGTAGCTATTAAGCAGGAATATTCAATGAACCTTGAAGTGCATAACTGTGAAATTTATAATTGGTATGTATTTGGTATTTATATAATTGAATCAAACAATGTCAATATTCATCATAATTATATTCATAATAATCAAAATCCCCATATTGGTTATGGTATTTGTAATAGAAACAAAACAGATACAATAATCTCATATAATATATTTAATCGTAATAGACATGATATTGCCGGTGTGAAAAACACTGATATGGAACCGCCATCTTATACTGCACAATACAATTTAATCGGTCCAGAAAGTTATTCCCATAGATTTGACATGCATGGATGTGGATCTGTTGATCTGTATGGTTGTCCTAATATGTATACGAAAGATGATGCTAGTCCTGAAAACCTTGCCGGTGGAACTATCAATATCTTAAATAATTATTTTCTTCCTATGAATTATCCTCAGTGGCATTCTGTAGTAATCAGGGGCATACCCAGAGATATGGCAAATATTATTGGAAATTATTTTCCGAATGATTATATATCTGAGCCGGATTATCCTGTTGTACAGACCTTGATGTGGGGTGATCCTGTCAATTCAGTGTGTAAGCCAATCGATACTAGTTATGAGTGGAATCTTGCTACTGGCGCTGGAGGTACAAATCCGACGATTAACGGAGAATGTGTCTATAATGGAATATTACAAGTTGAACCAAATCATATTAATTTAGTTGATAATGTAATAGGGCATCCAATATATATTCGTGTAATAAATTGGGATGTTCAAAGTAGTAACCAAGTATGGAAAATTGTAGGTCCGGAAATAAAATTTACTAATTTAGATGTTAGTTCATTTGCTTACGGTGATTTTAATAATGATGGAAGAACTGATATATTATATCAGGATGATATATCGTGGAGTGGATTAACTGAATGGGAAGCCATTACAGATCAATATAATGTTGATTCTAATCATATAATTGATTTCAATGGTGATGGTGTTGAGGATAAACTAAATATTGTGCACCCTAGTACAATATGGCCATAATAAGCGTAATATTAGTAATAGAGTTAATAATATTGACATAAAACTTTTTAACTACTTCTTGCACCTTTAAAGATAATATTTATTAATGCTTTTAATCCATATTTTAAATCGGTTTTAAGAGGAGATTTAGCTTTTTGAAGTAAATATCGCTCTTCACTTTTAAAAATATCATCTAAATTTTCAGGTAAATCCACATAATAAGGTGGAATTATTCCCGGTTTAAATTTAGTTCTCAAATCTTGTAATTCTTTTGTATAAAGGCTGAAATATTGTTCACTTAATGCTCTAACACCAACTAGATTTAGGCGACCCTGCACCCAATCATAAATTTGAGGAAGTTCATCAATCCAAAACTTTCTCATTATTTTGCCCCAAGAAGTAATACGAAAATCGTTTTTGAATTTACCTCGCGTGTCTAATTCATTATCTTCATAAATATCTTTTTGAAGAAATTCACTATAGGGGTGCATTGTCCTGAATTTATGAATTTTTATTAACTCTTTATTGTAACCCACTCGTGTAAGTTTTACAATTGGATGATAAGACGGATTTGCAATCTTAGACACAGTCTTAACTTTTTTAGCTATAAAGAACAATTTATCATTAATTATTATATCTTTTTCAATTTTAAATCCACAAAAATTTAACCTTCCATACATTTCTGCTTTTGAAATAGTTCTGTTATTCCCTCGAGTTATTAAGAAATACAAACGATTGATTTTTGGTAATTTTGGTAAAACACGCGAAAATAGAAAATGGAATGGGTAAAATAATGTAAATAGAAATTTTGGCATTTGATTTTGTAAACGATTAAATGTTGTTTCAATTGGTAATAAATATCCTACTAATATTCCATTTGGTATAAGTTTCATATGAGAAGTGATTAAATATTGATTTAAATATCGTATATCGTTGAGTTTATGAAGATTAACTAATAAATTTTTTGAATTATTCCGAATAATTTCAATATTTTCTAAGGAAATGGTGGACAATATCGAGCTAGAATAAAAGTTAATCGTAATATTATTCAAATTCTTTTCAAGAAAATCAATAATTTGATCCTTATCATTCAATGAACTTATCTGATTAAATATCGACCTGATACTAATTTCTTTGTCAGAATGATATTTTGCTGATTCAGCATCAAAGTCATAGTTTTCAATATTCCAAGAAAAATTAGTTTTAGCTAATAATCCATCAATATTTGACTTGCTATCATATTTCTTACTAATGTAATAAATTAAGAATGAGAGTGTCTCAAGTAGAGTATAAATTATAATTGTTCCAAATAAAAGAAATCGAGAAAGTGATTCAATACGGAAGAAAAAATAGACCATTGCTGAAATTAATAGCATGACTAATCCCGACTTTATATACGGACCTAATATGTAGGAAATATTATTGGTTTTAATAAATGAGTATTTTTTTGTTAACAGAATACTTGCAAGCCAAGAAGCAAATAAGACTAATAGAATGCGTTCGCTCCATGGATATAGATAAAAGGTTCCTGTTTTCATTTTTATCATTAAAAAGTAAATGATAAAAAGCATTGTGGCTCCAAAGATCACCCATATGAATTTGTAATTAGAATTTGTACTGATTTTTGTATCGGGTTCTTTATATTCATCCACGATATATTTGGAGGACAATGTCTTTCTGAAAATAGTTACAATTAGAATTTCAACTATCATTGGGATTAATGTAATCTGAATCAGAAACAGTCTTGAAACCGCAATCAAGTCCGTAAGAGAGACTGTACTTGTAATTAGAAAGAGTGTAAGTACTGAGGATGATAAAATAGCTTTAACATAAGTTAAATAATTGGCTCCCAATGCAGGGGAATATTTATTATAATATGTAGATAATGTATACCAATAGGCAAGAAATAGTATGAGTAAGATTGAGTATGTACCTTGAGGTAATAAATGTCCAAACTTATTAAAATGAA
>JAHJCW010000114.1 GCA_018812885.1 bacterium
AATCAATAATATACTATTAGTAAATTATATTTAGTTAATATAAACAATATTTCTAGGAGTACTCCTATGCACTTACGATATAAAATTCTTTCAGGTTTTATTATTTTAGCATTAATGCTGACTATTGCGGGTCTATGGTCTATCTATCATTTTCAATTTATTGGTAACCGTGTTAATAAAATGATGAACCGGGAATATAAATCTATAAACAGTTCAATTAGTATGTTAAACGCACTTGAAAGAGAAGACAGTGCTATATTATTATCCTTATTGGGTAACTTGCACGAAAGCAGTTCGATTCTGCAGGCTGCTGATAGCACATTTATAGTGGGATTAAATCAAGCCAAAAAATCCATTAGTGAAAAAAGCGACAATAATTTAATTCTAGAAATAGAGGATAATTATAATATCTATAAGAATGAGTGGCACAATTTGGCTAATTCAGAACCGCCAAAAGATTTATTAGAATGGTATTTTATTAATGCCCATTCAAAATTTTTAAATGTTCAGAATTCGGTAGAAAAATTCTTAATTGACAGCGAAAATGAATTGTATTCTATAGCCTCTAATCTTAAGGATTTAGCAAATCGGGCTACTATGCCCGGCATTATTGCCATAATTGCTGCCTTAGCGTTTACAATTATGTTTAGCTACTTTGTTCATTTGTACTTTATATCTCCAATCATTAAAATAATTACGGCAGTTAAACAATATAAGAAATCAGGAACAGCTATCAACGTAAAAGTATTTTCTAAAGATGAAATGGCAGAATTAGCAGAGGGGGTTAATTATTTAAGTACGCAAATAAAAAATAAGAGCAGTAGGTAATGAGACCTCAAATAATTTTGTGGTATACAGGCCTAATTCTTGTATTGAACTCTGTGTTTTTATTTGTATCCACTTTAGTGTCTTTAATTTACTTTGACTCAGCTTTATTTCCATTAGCATATAGTACTTTAATTGTTTTTCTATTTGGAATTTTTCCAATCATTTTTGTTACCCCAACCGGAGAGATGTCTAATAAAGAAGGCTTGGCGATTTTAATAATTGGCTGGCTGTTATCTTGCCTTTTTGGAACAATTCCGTACGTATTATGGGGCGGAGAATTCTCATTTACAAATGCTTGGTTTGAGAGTGTATCAGGTTTTACAACAACTGGCTCGTCTATCCTAACTAATGTAGAAGCGCTTCCAAATGGATTACTTTTTTGGAGATCCACAACTCACTGGATTGGCGGAATGGGTATAATTGTATTTGTATTAGCAGTTCTTCCAACAATGGGCTTTGCAGGAATGACTTTATACCGTTCAGAAGTCTCACATCTCACGATGGGAAAATTAAGTTTTAATACAAGAAAAGCCGCCAAAGTATTAATTACTGTTTATGTTGGACTTACTGCCGTCGAGGCATTTCTCCTAATTCTTGGAGGAATGAGTATTTTTGATTCCGTTACACATTCATTCGCCACAATTGCTACAGGTGGTTTCTCTGTTAAGAATGAAAGCATTGCATACTATAATAGTCTGTATTTTGAAATGGTCATCATAGCATTCATGATTGTTTCGGGAGTACACTTTGGCTTACTTTATAAGACAATATCAAATCGTTTTAGAAATTTAGAGCGAGCAGGAGTGGTAAAATATTATTTAGCAATATTGTTTATAGGAGTTGTTATAACAACAATTTATACTCGATTTTCCGGTCCGTTCGATAATATTTGGACATCTTTTAGATATGCTACTTTTCAAATAGTTTCAATTGGAACATCAACCGGGTTTGCTACGTCTGATACTAATATGTGGCCTCCTGTAGCAAAAGTGTTAATAATATTCTTTACTTTTCAATGTGCTTGTGCAGGAAGTACATCGGGTGGTATTAAAGTTGATAGAATGATATTATTTGGAAAAACCATAGTTAAAAAGACTAGGCAATTACTACATCCACACGCTATAATACCGGTTAATCTCGATGGTAAGGAAATTACTCCCAATGCTCTCGAAATGAGCGTTTTATACGTTTCCTTATATATTTTCATAGTTTTTATTTCTACAATTCTCATAACCCTTGCAGGAGTAAATTCTACGGAAGCGTTTACGGGTTCAGCTGCAGCAATGGGAAATGTTGGTCCTGGTTTAGGTGCAGTAGGCTCGATGGGTAATTATAGTACAATACCATCATTTGGGAAATGGGTTTTATCAGGTACAATGCTACTTGGTAGATTAGAGATATTTGGATTTATTATATTTCTATCACGAAGTACTTGGAGAAATTAATTTACCACGCTTTCTAGATGAATAAAATTTATTCCTAGAAACCTTATTAGAGTAGTTCATTTTTAGTAATGATTTATAACAAAATATTACTGTTAATGTCACAGATTTGGTGATTTATCTACTTTCATCCTTAGTTCTAATATCAGCAATATTTTGCATTCGTGCTAAATACAACAAATCGCAAAATCAACTATTAATATTTAAACCTTTAACTATTCTTTTAATTATTCTAATTGCAATAATATTTCCTGCAATAGAACTAAATTATAAAATATTTATTGTAGCGGGATTGCTTTTTTCACTTCTTGGGGATATTTTTTTAATTTTTCCAGAACAACATTTTAAAAGAGGTCTTATTGCATTTCTATTTGGACATATTTGCTATATTATAGCTTTTATAGTGTCAACTAAAATCCAATTTACATATTGGATATTTTTACCGATTGCGGTTGGAGCTATCATTTATTTACAATATATAATTCCGTATTCCGGCAAAACAAAATTTCCAATTATTATTTATATTGTTATAATTACAATTATGGGGTGGTTGGCAATTGAAAGATTAAATAGTGCACCAACATTAAGAACTTTCTTGGCTGCAATTGGGGCAGTATTATTTATGATTTCAGATGCCGTATTGGCATTGAATAAATTTAAGAAACCATTTTTTAGTGCCGAATTTATAATCTTAACAACCTATTATATTGCGCAATGGTGTTTGGCAGTATCTGTGATTGCAGCATAATATTTATTGTGTACTCAAATTGGAAAATATTTATAGAATTATACATTAAATAAATGAGATCAATTGAATAAAAACGTTCAGACATTGCGGTGGTTACTGCTTGCCGGTAGTATATATTTTTTTCTAGTAGCAATTTTTCATATGATCGGAATTAAAATTCCGCTAATATTTATCTATTACAATGTTCCTTCAAATATTTATCAGGATCGGATAATTTCATTCTTAGCTTTTGGATGGTCGGTGTTCTTATTTACTGCTTTTCTTAATCCAATAAAGAACAGAATGTTAATTCAAGCTATTTTAATCGCCGGTACAGGTGCAATAATTGGATTGGGAATAATTAATATGTGTACGGATTTTGAATCTTTCTCAAATGCAATAAATCCAACTATTTTCCGTTTAGAAACATTAGGATTAGCAGTTTACCTTATATTATTAGCTTTATTCTATAATAAATCAAAAAATCAGCTTAGATAAATTTTGAATTTCTATTATTTATGTTTTTATTATTATAAATTGGTATCAACAATAACACTTTCTAATTTTACCTAATCAATGAAGGATAAAAAATGAAATATTTTCCAATCATTACGAAGTTACTGATATTTGTTTTCGCAATATTTTTTCTATTTGGTTGCTACGCAACAACTCATCGCGGACCCGCGACACTAAAACCGGGACAATTCTCAGGAAACATTGGATATTTGCACTTGAAGGGAGCTAATGCCTCTGCTGCTGATAACCCTGCAAAGTTGGTGACAGCCGATGTAAGAGCAGGAATACTCAAATTTTGGGATTTGGGATTGATGAGGACCTTTGATTATACAGATTATGAAGGAGCTGATTTTGAAGGAATGGACACTTATTGGTTAGATACGAAATTTCAATTATCGAATCTTGATAATAAAGATTATTTACCTCAATTTGCGTTGGGATATGGATTTGGAGATTTAATTGCCGATGATGAAGAAGATACTAAATTATTTGTTAATAGTTTATATTTAACAATTGGTGTCCCGACAGAGTTTGTTACTCCTTATTATTCATTTAGATATGAACATGTCTCAGATGAAATAAAATGGCTCCCAAGTTGGGCGTGGGAAGAAGAATTTAATACACTTCAAAAAGCTCACATTATTGGATTTGAGGTCAATGCAATTGATTTTGTCAAGCCGGTGATTGAAGTGGGTCGGTTTTATGTTGATGATTTTTCCGAAGGAGCAAATGTATTTACGGCTGGATTAAATTTCTATTTGGATATACCTAAGTTATTGTCGCCCAAAGAAGTGCCTGTTGCAGAATAATGCAAATGAATGAATAGCATTTCACCTAAAATTTCAAAATTATCCTGGGGTAAAATAGAAATCGATGGAAAGCGGGTGTTCAAGGATGTAAAATTATTCCCCGGTGGGTGCAGAAAGTGGGATTGGGGGGAAACTGGTACGAGCCATTCACCAGGAATACAATATTCCGATGTAATAGAGTTGATTAAAAACGGCGCAAAGGTTATTATTTTATCACGTGGTGTTTTGGGCAGATTAAAGACACAAAAAGGATTGGTTGAAAAATTGGAATCAAACGGATTCATTGTATATATTTTAAAAACAAAAGAAGCTGTCGGACTTTATAATGAATTATCTAAATCTGAAGCGGTTGGAGCGTTAATGCATACAACATGTTAAGATATTTTAAAATCATATTAGGTTTAACTACGGTTTTATTTTTCATCAATAGTTGTGATGATTATTGTGAACAAGTTGAGCAATTATATTATTTTCCTCCAGTTGAAAGTAATGAATGGACGACAATCACACCAGAAGAACTTGGATGGAATAATTCAAAACTCAATGAAACGATTAATTTTGTTAAAGATCAAAGATCAGGGGTATTTATAGTTCTATATAAAGGCAAAATGGTAGTTGAGGAATACTGGATGGGTTGGGATGTATATTCCCGTGGCAAAATCGCTTCCATTAATAAGAGTATAACATCGGTTTTAGTGGGAATAGCGCAAGAACAAGGTAAATTAAATATAGAAGATAAAGTATTTGATTATTTAGGCAGAGGATGGTCAAAGTCTTCCATGGAAAATGAATCTGAAATTACTATTCGTCATTTACTTACTATGACAAGTGGTTTAGATGACTATTTATCATATACAGACGATGCTGGTACAGCATTTTATTATAACACTATTGCTTTTAATCAATTATGGCCTGTTTTAGAAAAAGCCACAGATAAATCTATAGATATATACGCAGATGAAGTATTGTTTAAAAAAAATTGGGATGACAAAAGCTATTAAGTGGTATAAGGGTGGTGATTTACTCCCGAGAGATTTAGCCAGATTTGGTCTTATGATCCTAAGCGAGGCAAATTGGGAAACTGACAGAATTTTATTAGATAAGAAATATTATCATGATATGTTATCACCATCTCAAACATTTGTTAGATGTTATGGGTATTTATGGTGGTTAAATAATAATTGTAACGCAAACAATAATGATGAAGAATTACGATTATTTAATAATGCCCCAATTGATCTTATCGCAGCTCTTGGAGCGGGAGATCAAAAATTGTATATTGTTCCAAGCCGGGATTTAGTTATTATTAGACTAGGATTTTTCCCCGATACACCATATTGGGGAGAGGAATCATTTAATAATAAATTTTGGGCTTTAATGAATGAGGTAATTAACAAATATGAAAATTTATAGAAATTATCTAGTAATAATTGTTATGATTGTTATAACGGCATGTAAAGAAAATCCTACTGTACAACCGTTTGAATTAAATCCGTTACTTATAGAAGAAATGGTAAATAATGTCAGTCTGGATCAAGGAGTTAGAACTGATTCATTCAACTTAAAAGGTGGTATAGTATGGAATTATTCAATTTCTGTACCAGAAATTTCTGAAAACGATGCAGTGCCGCTAATTATTGGATTACACTGGTTAGGGGAACATGAAGGAGAACAATATCTTCGATGTTTGGCAGATCCCGGTTTTAGAAAATTGAATGCCATTATATTTACCCCAGATGCAGGTGAATACTACTTTTGGGATGAGAATAATTATTCATTAATCCTTACTTTAATTGAATATGCAAAAAAATATTGGCCTATTGATTCCAATAAAATTGTTGTAAGCGGATATAGTAATGGTGGTATTGCGTCTTGGTTTTTTGGGACTAATTATCCTCAAATGTTTTCGGCTGCTATACCAGTGGCTTCAAGTTATGATTATAACAAAAAGTTGAAAATACCGTTTTTTGTAATTCATGGTGATAGAGACAATACATTCCCATTATCTGAAATGCAAGATTTGGTTACATCTTTAAAAAATAAAGGATCTGATATCCAATTATTTATTATGGAAGGATATGGTCATGATTCCGGATGTGATTATGATTATTCTCTTACTCAAGCTTCAAATTGGCTATTAAATGAAATATGGAAATAAAAAAACATGATATTGACAATATTGCTAATTTTATTATTTATTATAATTGTGAGTACATTATTTATTGGTTCCTATTCCTATAAATTTAAAAAAGTACCAAATAAATATACTCCTATTAAATATGGATATGAATTTCAAGAAATTAAAATTCCAACAAAAAATAATAAAAATTTATATGGATGGTGGATTCCTACTGAAAATCCAAAAAATGAAAAGAAACCGACAATAATACTCATACATGGATGGTCTCGTAATGTTGATAGAACGATGCCATTCATTAAAAAATTGCATCAGGCAGAATATAATCTATTAGCATTTGATTCGCGTTGCCATGGTAAAAGCGATGATGACAAATTTTCATCGATGGTTAAATTTATGGAGGATATTCGTTCAGCAATTAATTTTTCCGAGAAACAACCAAATACAGATATAAACAGAGTTGGCTTATTAGGACTTTCAATTGGTGGTTCCGCATCGATATATGCCGCTGCTTTAGATAAGAGAATTAAATCTGTTGTTACTGTCGGAGCGTTTTCACATCCCAAAAATGTGATGGGATTGGAATTCAAGAAGCGGAAAATCCCAAAATTTCCTATTGTATGGTTTGTGTTCAAATATATGGAATTCCGCATTGGAGCTAAGTTTAATGATATTGCACCGTCAAAAAATATCTCTAAATCAAATGCTAATTTCTTTCTGATTCACGGTATTAACGATGAAACCGTGCCAATTAAACAAGCCGATGAATTACTTAAATCCGGCAATCTTGATAAAGTAAAATTATGGAAAGTAGAAAGCAAGGGACACTCCGATTGCAACCATCATCCCAAGTTTTGGGAGAAGGTATTAGAATTCTATAAAACATCTCTTTAAATAATAATAGTAATCATTATTATTATTGTTTATTTCAGTTTGTGTTATTAACTTCAATCCGTATTTAATTGAATTAATAATGCGTCATAGCAAACAAAGAGAAATAATACATAGTATTGTTCAGGGTACACAAACTCATCCTACAGCTGATTGGGTTTATAATCAAGCACGTAAGGAATTGCCTAATATTAGTTTAGGAACAGTATATCGCAATCTTGGTCAATTGGTAGAAAGCAAAACACTCAATACTGTAAATGTTGACGGAATAATTCATTATGATGCGTTTTTATCAAATCATCAACATTTTCAGTGCAAGACTTGTAATCAGGTATTTGATATTGAAGTAAATACACAAGATTTTATTTCGCAAGTTGAATCAAAAACGAAATATAAAATAGACAGATGTCAAATACATTTAGTCGGCATCTGTGAAAAATGTCAAAATAATTAAAAAGGAATAATAAATGTTAGTAACAAAACCTGCACCGAATTTTAAAGCAACTGCTGTAATGCCGGATGACTCATTTAAAGAAGTTAGCATGTCAGATTATAAAGGTAAAAAAGTAGTATTGTTTTTCTATCCAATGGATTTTACTTTTGTATGTCCAACGGAGATCATCGCATTCGATCATCGCTTAGCGGAATTTGAGAAACGCGGTGTACAAGTACTTGGTTGTTCGATTGACTCAAAACATACGCATTGGGCTTGGCGAAATACCGATGTAAATAAGGGCGGAATCGGCAAAGTAAAATATCCAATTATCGCTGATAGCGATAAATCAGTTTCCCGTAAATACGATGTATTAATTGGCGCTCAACCTGCGTACGTAGAAACAGCCGATGGAGAAGAAGAAACTACCGTTGGAGGTAACATCGCGTTACGCGCCTCTTTCTTAATTGATGAAGAAGGTGTTGTTCGCCATGCAGTTATCAATGATTTACCATTGGGTAGAAATATTGATGAAATGTTACGAACTATCGATGCATTAATATTTAACCAAAAACACGGTGAAGTGTGCCCTGCAGGTTGGAAAGACGGTGATAAGGGAATGGCGGAAACACATAGTGGTGTAGCCGAATATTTAGATAAGCACGCGAGCAAACTATAACCCTCGTATTAAAGCAGGGGCAGAGTAAATTCTGTTCCTGCTAATTATAAATTAAAGGAGTATTTATGACACATAAACTACCGGAATTACCATATGCAATGGATGCTTTGCAACCACATATTTCCAAAGAAACCTTAGAATTTCATTATGGGAAACATCATAATGCGTATGTAACAAATTTGAATAATCTTATCCCCGGAACAGAATTTGAAGATTTATCATTGGAAGAAATTATTAAAAAGGTACCGGCAGGTGGCGTATTTAATAATGCAGCTCAAGTTTGGAATCACAGTTTTTATTGGAATTGTTTAAGTCCTAATGGTGGGGGAGAGCCAAAAGGAAAATTATTAGACTTAATTAATGAATCATTCGGTTCATTTAATAAGTTCAAAGAGCAGTTTACTAAATCCGCTGTTACTAATTTTGGTTCAGGTTGGACCTGGTTTGTTCAAAATAGTAATGGAAAATTAGAACTGATCAACACTAGCAATGCGGGAACAGCATTAACTAGCGGAAAAACTGCGTTGTTAACTTGTGATGTTTGGGAGCATGCTTACTATGTAGATTATCGCAATGCGCGTCCGCAATATGTTGATGCTTTTTGGAATTTAGTTAATTGGGATTTTGTAGAAGAAAATCTAGTTTAATTAGAAAAAAAGAAGTTCATTAATGTGTGGACTTCTTTTTTAAATATTAAGAAGATATTTGAATATTATGATCAGATTAAAATATAGGAGAAAAATATGGCATCTTTGAAAGGAACAAAAACAGAACAAAATTTACTAAAATCATTTGCTGGAGAATCGCAAGCAAGAATGCGTTATGATTATTTTGCGAAGCAAGCAAAGAAAGAAGGTTTGGAACAAATTTCTGCAATATTTGCTGAAACTGCGCTGAATGAAAAAGAACACGCTAAAAAATTCTTTAAATATTTAGAAGGAAGAATGGTTGAAATCACAGCTATATACCCAGCAGGAAAAATTGGAACTACTTTAGAGAATTTACACGCTTCTGCCGATGGTGAAAATGAAGAGTGGACAGAATTATATCCTACTTTTGCTGATGTTGCTGAAGCAGAAGGATTCAAAGATATAGCAGTCACTTTTAGAATGATCGCAAAAGTTGAAGAAGCTCATGAAAAACGCTATCGTGCATTAGCTAAGAATATTAACGACGGTATTGTATTTAAAAGAAATGATATATACGTTTGGAAATGCCGGAATTGTGGTTACTTACATGAAGGTAAAGGAGCACCAAAAGTTTGTCCAGCTTGCGATCATCCGCAATCATATTTCGAAATTGTGGAAATGAATTATTAATCCGATGCTAAACTCGATTAAAAGCCCCGTTTTGCGGGGCTTTTTTATATTGTCGATTGATTACATTTTAAACGAATGGAACAAAAGTTATTCTAGGATAGTCTAATTTGTACAATATTAATTTTTACAAAATTATAAAAAATCCAATCAGCAGGAAAATAAATGATCAAACTAATGGCAATTCGTAATCTTTTAATTATAATTTTATTTACACAATTTGCTTTTTGCCAAAGCAATGTTTTACCACAATCTGTTGAAGAATACACTAAACTTTGTAAAACTAATTTGGACAGTAATAATTCTTTAGAAGCAATAAAATTCGGCGAGAAAGCTGTGGAATTGGATAAAAATAATGCTGATGCTCATTATTGGCTTGGGCAAGCGTATGGAGCGGGAGCTCAAGAAGCTCCCATTTATAAAAAATTTTCCTATGCAAAAAAATGCAGACTTGAATGGGAAAAAGCGATTCAGTGTAATGAAGAACATATCGAAGCACGAAAAATGTTAATGTCTTATCATCTTCAAGCTCCGAGCATTGTTGGTGGTGATAAGGATATGGCGATGGAATTAGCTATTGAAATAAACAAACTTGATGTTTTACAAGGATATTTAGCATTTGGTCAAATCCATATTAGTCAAGGAAATTATATTAAGGCAGAGCAAGAGTATCAAAAAGCAATAGAAATTGATCCGAGTGAAACCGATAGTTATTACTATTTAAGTTTTTTATATCAAAAACAGGAACAGTATAACAAAGCGAAAGAAATATTATTAGAGATGCTAAAGATTAACCACGAGGAATATGAAGCATATTATCAAATAGGAAAAATAGTATTGCTTTCTAATGAAAATTTGGTTGAAGGGATAACATACTTCAAAAAATATTTAGAACAGGAGCAAAATTCCAGGAGCCTTGCATATGCTCATTGGAGAATTGGCGAGATATATAAAAAACTTGGAAACAAAGAAAATGCTAAAAATGAATATAATTTTGCATTAGAATTAGATTCGGGAAATAAGTAAGCTAAAAAAGCATTGAAAGAATTAGATTAATCATTTCCAGCAAGTGTCGTAAACCTTGCGAAGGTTTTAACCCTTCGCAAGGTTTTTTATAGATGTACAGGACAACTATATCTAAATTTCATTGTCTAAGATTATAGTTATTAACCCAAAATCATGGATAATATTATGAAAAAAATTACAATTCCATTAATTCTAATATCACTTATTTTTGCCCAAAAACCATATTTTCAGCAAGATGTTGTCTATGACATTGATGTAACATTAAACGATTCATTGCATACGTTATCTGCCTATGAAAAAATAATTTATACGAATAATTCACAGGATGAATTAGATTTCATATGGTTTCACTTATGGCCTAACGCTTATAAGAATAATGAAACTGCTTATGCAAAACAAAGATTTGAACAAGAATCAACTCGGTTCTACTTTGCCGATGAAGAAGATCGCGGATATATTGATAGTCTAGATTTCAAGGTGGATGGGGAAAGCGTCGATTTGGAATATCACCCCGAGTGGATTGATGTGGCGAAGATTCATCTGCAAAATTCTCTATTACCGGGAGAAAGTATATTAATTGAGACTCCTTTTTTTGTAAAGATTCCCAAAGTTTACTCAAGATTAGGTCATTCCAAAAAACACTATGAAATTACTCAGTGGTATCCTAAACCGGCAGTCTATGATAATGACGGATGGCATCCGATGCCGTATCTTAATATGGGGGAATTCTACAGCGAGTTTGGGACTTTTGATGTCAAAATTACTCTTCCGCAAAATTACAGAATAATGGCAACCGGTGATTTAATCGATGGAGAAATAGAATATGCTTGGCTGGACTCATTAGCAAGTGAGGGCGATAAACTTCATAATTTAGAGGAAAAGGAATTCAAAAAAAGAATCAAAGAATTGACAAAAAGCGGTGATGAAGAACCCGGAGAAATGAAAACATTACATTTCCATCAGGAAAATGTACATGATTTTGCATGGTTTGCAGACCCCAAATGGATTATACAAAAAGGTAATTTAAAGTTTGAAGAGTCAGGAAGGAATGTAACATTATGGAGTATGTATCTACCAAAGAATGCAGAATTGTGGGAAAATTCAATAGAGTACATAAACGATGCAACTTATTGGTACAGTAAATTTTATTTAGAATACCCGTATAATCATGTAACTGCTGTTGATGGCGATATGTCGGCCGGTGGCGGAATGGAATACCCGAATATTACAGTAATATCAAGTGGTGGTTCAAAAGATATGTTGGAAGATGTAATTATGCATGAAGTCGGGCATAATTGGTTATATGGTATTGCCGGTTTCAATGAACGTGATCATGCCTGGCAGGATGAAGGATTGAATACATATACAAACATTCGTTATTGGGAAAAGAAATATGGAGACCGGGGAGAAACGGTTATCTTCTCTGACTTTATCCAGAATAAATTGAAAATTGCAAATAGAGTCACTTTTGGTTGGCTTATGGGTTATTTCCAGTATAATATGCGCGCCGTTACCGGCGATGAACAACCAATCGATATTACATCTGCGGAAGTAGATCCTGGTAATTACGGCTCATTGATCTACGGAAAAGTTGCTGTATATACTTATTATTTGCAGCATTATCTTGGCGAAGAAATGATGGACAAAATTATGCAGGAATATTTTGATAAGTGGAAGTTTAAACATCCGCAACCATTAGATATAAGACAAGCATTTGAAAGCAATACTGATGCTGATTTATCATGGTACTTTGATGGAGTGTTAAATGATACAAAAACCGTTAATTACGCAATAAAAAAGAAGGGAGATTCTTTCATTGTTATTAATAAAGGTGAATTAACCGCTCCCGTTGAAATTGCCTATTATAATTCTAAAGGTGATCAAGTATCCTCTGAATGGGTTGATGGATTCACCGGATCAAAAACGTTTGCATCGCCGGAAGGGGCGGTAAAAGCGATTGCTGATCCAAGCAATTTATTACCTGATTTGAATAAAAGTAATAACACTACCAAACATTCCGTTGGATTTGATTTTGTAATTGACGAACCGGATTATAATAAAATTAATGTTTATTGGTTACCATGGTTATTCAGCATCAACGAATACAATGGATGGAGTCCCGGTGCATTAGCATATAGTGGATATATACCTACTTTCAACTATGGAATATCAGTGAAACCGATGTGGGACTTTGGGAATAATAAATTGATAGGAAGTGTCCAAGTTCAAAAGAAATTCTATCAATTATTAGGATTTAGATCATTCACACTATCTGCAGGGTACAGTGATTATCAAGGCAGGAAAGGAAGCAAACTTGCTTTTAACGGATTAGTTCGGAAACCGATAATTTCGACACCTTCAACTAGAATAAAAGCTACTATTTACTCTCATGATATTGATAAAGATGCGGTTACATCAAGATACTACTCCAGTGGTAAATATTTAATTGGTGATATTAGTGCAAAATATAGCTATCGACAATCACCGCTTTTTAGGTATTCTATTGAAGCTGGGCTAATGACATCTTTCTGTAAAAATGAATTTTCTAAGGTTAATCTTTCCGGAGATATCAATTGGAAAGTCTCAAAGAATAGCAATACAAACTTAAGAGGTTGGGTGGGATATTTCTTAAATGACAGTTACATTCCACGACAATACCGGAATTATTTAAGCGGTGGAGTAGACCCGAATTTTAACTCAACATTTGTATTCAACCGCATGTCCCTTGATGATAATACCTATCCGGCGATTTATGAATCTCAATATATTCAAGATGGCCCTGCTTTGCGCGGTGTGGTTATGAGTGGTAATCAAGCACTTTACTCAAATGAAGCTAGTTGGGGAATTAATTTGACTCAATCTTTCACAAATATGCCGCTTGAGTTTTTTGTGGATTTTGCCGGCGGAACAGATTTACAGAATAATTATATTGATGCTGGATTAACAATTGATTTTAAAGTAATAAAATTATATTTACCGGTTTATCAAAACTGGGATGAACAATCGGTATTGTCCGACTTTGATTGGCTGAAGGAAAGGATAAGGTTCGAATTTTCATTCAATCTAAATTCAATTAGTTTGCAATAAATATTATTTTATAAATAATGAAATAAAGCATCTGCAAAAACAGATGCTTTATTTTTTCTACAATATCCGTAAATTCAATTCCTGAAAATTATGCTTTTCTAACATTTTATTTATATCGAGGTCAAATTTTAATGGCAACTTGGAACAAAAAAACATTTACGGAAGATTTACGAAAAAATTGCACTAGAGAAGTCGCTAAAGTAGGAATTGAACTAATCGATTTCTCCGAGAAATATGCCGATAACATTACTTGGGGACGCGGTAGTGATAATGGTACACTTACATTCAGATGCGAATCTGATTCAGGTTTAATTCCATTATTTCACCTAAGTTCTGATGGAAAACTGAATTTACTTATTAATTTCTTAAGAAGTAAGGATATCCCAAAACAAGTTATACGTGATATAATATTGAAATTAGAATCAAATTTACTTAGGGATTATGATGAAGAAATGTATCCCTCGGATATTTTTGAAAATATAGATGGATTATTCCATACAAAAACACAATTAGATAAA
>JAHJCW010000115.1 GCA_018812885.1 bacterium
AGTGTGAATGTTGTTTATACGCGTGACGAGGATGTATTTATTCCACTCTGGCAAAGAACAAAAATAGCTAATGAAAAAAATGGCAAGATATTTATCAGTGTACACGCCAATGGAAATCAAAATCGTAATGCTCAAGGATTTGAAACATACTTATTACGTCCCGGGAAAACACAAGATGCCATTGATGTAGCGGCTGAAGAAAATGCTGCTATAAAATATGAAGAATCACGCAGTGGGAAATACCAAGAATTAACATACGAAGGGCTAATCCTAGCAACAATGGCTCAAAGCATGTTCATGAAAGAGAGTGAAAGTTTAGCAGGTCAAATTCAATATGAACTTAATAAGGAAATTAAATCACCAAACCGAGGGGTAAAACAAGCCGGATTTTATGTTTTGATTGGAGCCAGCATGCCAAATGTTTTATTAGAAGTTGGATTTTTAACAAATCCCGAGGAAGAAAAAATATTACAGATGGCAGAATATAGGCAAAAGATTGCTAATGCGATCTATAGAGCAATTATAGAATTTAAGAAAAGTAGAGAATTTGTTATGGCAGAGGGCTAAATGAATAATCAAAATCCTATTGGTATATTTGATTCAGGATTAGGCGGACTTACTGTTGTAAAGGCAATACGAAATGTATTACCAAGTGAGTCAATCATGTATTTCGGGGACACCGCTCGCGTACCGTACGGAAATAAAAGTCCCGAGCTCATCAAAGAATACAGCCAACAAATAGCCGATTTCTTATTGGAGCGTGGTGCTAAGATTATTGTTGTAGCATGTAATACAGCAACAGCGTTAGCGCTCGGTACCCTGCAGGATAAGTTAGATATTCCCATAATTGGCGTTGTAAGACCCGGAGTTGAATCCGCATTAAAACTTACTCAAAATAACCGCATCGGTGTAATTGGAACAATTTCAACAATTAGTTCTGGTGTTTATGAAACGGAGCTAAAAAATAGTAATCATTCCATTAATGTTACTTCAACACCATGTCCATTATTTGTACCACTTGCTGAGGAAGGTTGGCTCAATGAACCGGCTACAAAGCTAATTGCTGAAAAATATCTAGAACCAATTAACAAAGCAAATATTGACACATTAATATTAGGATGTACGCATTATCCATTGCTAACAAAGGTAATACAAGAGGTCGTATCATCAAAAATAAAATTAGTTGATTCCGCACAAGCAATGGCTTTCGAAACCAAAGAACTTCTAGTGAATTATAGGTTACATAATAATCAAAACAAGAAAGGTGATTTAAAGTTATTTGTATCTGACCTTCCTGCTAAGTTCGAAACAGTTGCAAGTCGGTTTTTAGGCGAAAAAATATCAAATGTTGAAAAAATCCAACTCGGCAGAGTTTAATCAATTATTAGAAGAATTGTATGGTTTACAACGGCTTGGTATTAAAGTCGGTTTAGAGCATACGGAAAGACTCTTGGAAGTTTGTGGTAATCCTCAAGATAATTTTATATCAATCCATATTGCCGGCACGAATGGCAAGGGTTCGACGTCGGCGATGGTTGCATCTGTATTAATCGAGGCCGGATATAAGGTTGGATTATATACATCGCCGCATTTAATAAGATTCAACGAGCGTATTAGAGTAAATGGTGTACCTATTTCTGATGAAAGTATCGTTGAATTTATGTCGCAATACAAATCTGCGATTAATGAAATTGAATCAACTTTTTTTGAAGCGACTACAGCATTGACCTTTGACTATTTTAGCAAGAAAAAGGTTGACGTTGCAGTTATTGAAACCGGCTTAGGCGGACGATTAGACTCGACTAATGTTCTAAAGCCGAATGTTACAATTATTTCTTCAATCACAATAGATCATACTGAAATATTAGGAAAAGATTTAAAAACTATTGCATTTGAAAAGGGAGGCATTATCAAAAAAGGGGTACCATTAATTCTATCATCGCAAAGTGAAGAAGTAAAAAATGTCCTGTTTGAAATAGCCGATAGACAAAGTGCGAAAGTTATTTATTGTAATCAGAATGATATTAAAAACATAAATATTAGCGAACGGGGAACCGAGTTCAATTGGAATGGAATAAACTATGAAACCTGCCTGATTGGGGAACATCAAGCTCGAAATGCTGTGTTGGCGATAGAGGCAACAAAAATATTCAGCCATAGAATCAATTCTGATATGATAGTCAATGGATTAAAAAAAGTGAAGTGGCCTGCTCGCTTACAAAAGATGCATAAATCACTTCCAATTTTCTATGATGTCGCCCATAATCCAAACGGTATCCAAGTTATGTTGGATTCATTATTTACGATATATCACGATAAACCAATTGGATTAATAGCATTAAAAGCAGACAAAGAAATTGAACTGATTGTTCCAAAATTAAAAAATAGATTTAAGAAGTTAATAGTAACAAGTGAACCGGAATTAGGACTTATGGAAGCCAAAGATTTGTATGATTCGTTAATGAAGTTTGGAATTAATGCTACGTTAGAACCGGATATAATTAAGGCGATAAAAATAATTAATAACGCAATTTCTAATACAAATCCCGGTCTAATCTTTGGCAGCCATTACATTGGAGAAACAATTTATAAGGAATACAATTTTTTCTTTGACAATGGTATCATTTAACGTAATTTAACATTACCGATAAGACGTGCACAGCGCCAGATTTTATTTATATATTTTTAATCAATTGAAAAACCGAAGGATAATTTATTATGGATGTCAATGAACTTCAATCTCTGAAGGTTAAAGACTTAACAAAATTAGCGAAGGATCTAAAAATTGAGAATATTTCCGGACTAAACAAACAGGAATTAGTCGTGCAAATCCTAAAAGCCGAAGCAAAGGATGATGATGCACTTTTCGCTCGCGGTACTTTAGAAGTATTGCCGGATGGTTATGGATTTTTACGCAGCTCCGATTCTAATTATTTACCAGGTCCCAATGATATTTATGTTAGTCCATCACAAATAAAACGATTTGGTCTTAAAACTGGTCATGAAGTAGCCGGACAAATAAGACCACCTAAATCAAAAGAACGATTCTATGCATTATTAAAGGTTGATACTGTAAATGATCGGCCACCGGAAGACGTTAGAAATGTAATGTTATTTGATAATCTTACTCCGTTGCATCCCGATGAAAAATTTACATTAGAGACAGAGCCAAAGAATTTATCAATGCGGATTATGGATTTAATGTGTCCGATTGGAAAAGGACAAAGAGGGTTGATTGTAGCCCAGCCCAAAACAGGCAAAACAATATTGTTACAACAAATAGCAAACTCAATAAGAAAAAATCATCCTAAGACAAAGATGATAATACTGCTAATCGATGAACGTCCTGAAGAAGTTACAGATATGGCACGCAGTGTTGATGCTGAAGTATTAAGTTCAACTTTCGATGAAGCACCGGAGCGACACGTCGCTGTAGCGGATATGGCATTACAAAAAGCCAAACGAATGGTAGAGTACGGAGATGATGTTGTTATTTTACTTGACAGTTTAACTCGTTTAGCAAGAGCACATAATGCAGTAATCCCACATAGCGGAAAAATTTTATCCGGTGGAGTGGATTCAAACGCACTAAAAAAACCAAAGCAATTTTTTGGAGCGGCACGTAATATCGAAGAAGGTGGATCATTCACAATTATCGCTACGGCACTAGTTGATACAGGCAGTAGAATGGATGAAGTAATTTTCGAAGAGTTTAAAGGTACAGGCAATATGGAATTAGTCTTAGATCGCAGGTTAAGCGACCGTAGGATTTTCCCATCATTCGATGTTGTAAGATCCGGTACTAGAAAAGAAGAACTATTATTGTCTAAAATGGTTTTAGGGCGCATCTGGATTTTGCGAAAACTATTGAACGAAATGCAAATAACAGAAGCGATGGAGTTTTTACGCGATAGGATGATAAGAACAAAAACCAATGATGAATTTATGGAGACAATGAGTCGATAATTTTACAGTTACTGATTTAAATTTATTTTATTTATAATCTATATTAAAATCACAAGGATTGCAATCTGTGAAAACAATTGTAGCGCGATTAATAACTGATAAGCCGGTAAAAAAGACTGCCTACCAAGTAAAAGGCGTCTTTATGAAACAATATCCAAATAGTGCTGCCATACCAATGTTGGATGGTCGCTATCGGGATGAGTTTTTATATCCACGAATCCAAGTTAAAATTCTGAATGAACAGATTTATCTTGTGGGTATCAAAGATGGTGCAGAGCCCGTATTGGAAATGACAAAAGAATTGGAATTGTTGAATTTTGGAAATATTACTTTTAACATTTTAGATATAGATGTTGAAGAAAGTATTGACCAATTTAAACATGTTGATCAATTGCTCAGATATAGATTTGTATCGCCTTGGGTTGCGCTAAGTAAAAATACAAAGAATCGCTATAAATTTTTAAAAAACAAAGATAGAACAGCATTTTTAAACCGTTTATTAGGTCAAAATATAGTGTTTTTAGCGCGAGAGATGGGAGTTGAGATAAATGATAAAGTATATACCAAGCTAAGACTCGATTCTTTATTCCCAAAACCGGTTCAT
>JAHJCW010000116.1 GCA_018812885.1 bacterium
CGTATTGCTGCTGAATGGAGCTGGAGGTGGCGGAACGGCCGGAGGAATGCATCATTTCTATTGCCTCCATCAACTGATCAAAATCTTTAATCGGTCGCACATCAATTTGTGAGCCGGGTAAAAATGCTTGAACAACACCAACATCTACTACCATTCCGCCTTTTATTCGACGTACTATCGTACCTTTCAAAATTTCACCCTTTTCATATATTTCATGCAATTGTGCCCACCGATGCATAAAATCTGCTTTAATCTTTGAGAGAATAGTATTGCCTTTTCTATCTTCTAATTTTTCAAGATATACATTAATCTTTTCACCAATTTCAGGAAGCTTATTGTCTACAAATTCATCTCTAGTTATTAGTCCTTCGGATTTAAATCCGATATCTACTAAAACTTCCTTCTCATTCATACCAATAACTCGACCAGATATTACGGTATTGGCTGATATATCAGATATTGTATCAAGATACTGTTTTTGTAAATCTTCCGGGACTTCTTCTATGACAACATTTTCATCTAACTCTGTTTGGGTAATAACTTTGACACCGGCGAATAATTTATTGTCTAAATAATTTATAATAGGTTTCTTTTCAGTAACAGGTTCAGAATCCGGCTGTACCGGCTCTGCACTGACTTCTGTAGATTGCTCTAACTCTACATTAGCCTCTTCAGTTACAGGTTCTGTAATAATTGTTTCGGGCATTAATCCTTCCTTTTTTAGTGTTATTTTATTTATGTGTTTAACAATAATTGCAACTTGTTCTTTAACTGTCAAATTTGATGTATCAATCTCAATTGCATCTTCTGCTTTTTTTAACGGAGATTTTGTTCTAGTCGAATCTTTTTCATCACGCAATTTCAAATCATTAATTAAGTCATCAATCGATTTTTCTTCACCTATCAATTGTAAGTCTTTTTGTCTTCTTTCTGCTCGTGATTGAAAATCAGCTGTTATGAAAAATTTTGCATCAGCATCAGGGAATACGACAGTTCCGATATCTCTTCCTTCCATTACACAATTAGTACTATTGCCCAATTGTCTTTGGATTTTAACCATTTTCTCACGCACAATTGGAATCGCACTAACAGCACTTACTTTAGAGGTTACTTTTACTGATCTAATCGCTTTAGCGATATTTTTACCATCCATCTCCAATATTGTTTTACCATCCTTGTGCTCTACTTTTAACTCAAGTTTTTCTAATAGATCAGCAAGTTCAGCTTCATTTTCTATATCTATTTTTTTTCTGATGACAGCCAAAGTAACAGCTCTATACATTGCACCGGTGTCAAAATAAGCAAAGCCCATTTCTTTGGCAACGTTTTTAGCCGTTGTGCTTTTTCCGCTGGCAGCGGGACCATCTATTGCAATAATCATTGTTTTCACTTCTCAATTAGCCTGTAAAGTTAAGTTTTAAAACAGATAATACCAACGGTTTATAATCCATAAAAGTAAGTAATAATATCTATTATTTAGTCAATAAATTGATTTCTTTTTGTGTTAAACCGCGCCATTGTCCCGGTTGTAAATTTCCTAAACTTATCGTCCCGTATTTAAATCGATGCAATGAATACACTTTTTTACTAAGTGAATAAAACATACGTCTTACTTCTCTCTTCTTTCCTTGTCGTAATCGAAGTGTTATATTTGAACGAGTTTTACGAGTTATTTGTTTTACGACTTCACCTCTGCCAAATTCACCGTCACCAATAAAAATACCTTTTTTAATTTTGGCAATTTCTTGAGGGCTTAATTGGCCTTCAATTTCTGCCTCATAAAATCGTGAAATTCGATTTTTGGGATGCATCAGGTAATTGGCTAATTCACCATTATCAGTAATTAAAATTAAACCGGTTGTATCTTTATCTAATCTACCGATTGGAAATAACCTTCTATTTGACGGTATTAAGTCCAATACAGTTCTTCTCCCAAATTCATCACGAGCCGTAGTAATTACATTTTTGGGCTTATTCAACATATAAACCACTGTACTTTCTTGCGGTTTAAGTACTTTTCCGTCAAACGTTACTACATCAGTCTCTTGCACTTGATAGGCGGGGTCGATTATAACCTGCCCATTAACGGTAACCGTACCATCTTGAATCAAGCGATCAGATTCACGTCTAGATGCAACTCCTGATTGGGCTAAATATTTATTCAAACGCATCGGTTTGTATATCTTGTGGAGATTCAGATTTTTCTAAATCAGCGAGTTCAGATAATTTCGGCATTTCGGATAAGTTACTCAATCCAAAGTATTCAAGATATTTTTCTGTCGTATTATAAAGCAATGGCCGTCCGGGACCTAAATCTCTACCTTTTATTTTAATTAAATTTTTAGATAACAATGTTTTAAGCACTCTGCTTGAATCTACACCACGTATTGACTCGATCTCGAATCGATTTACCGGTTGTCGATAAGCAACAATTGCCAGAGTTTCTAAGGATGCATTTGTGAGTGCTAAACGACCGCTTTTCTTTAGCAGCCTTCTTATAAAAACCTCATATTCTGACCGGGATACAATCTGATAACCACCGGCAACTTTTACAATCGTAAAAGCATTATCATTATTATTATACAAATGATTAAGATCTTCAATAATTTTCTCTAAATTGATCAACTCCTGTTCTACCATATCAAATTCAAATATTGAGTTTATTTGTGTTTGAGTAAGTGGTTCAGGCGAGGCAAAAAGTAATGCTTCAACAATTTGATTTATTTCCTTCTGATACACAGTTAGGCTTTTTTACCTTTAATTTGTATTTCCAGTTCACCAAATAATTTTCGTTGAATAATTATGATTTCTTCATTCCTTATCATTTCTAAAATTGCTAATAAAGTAATTATGACTTCGAGCTTCGTTTCTAATTTTGTCATCAATAAAGAAAATTTTAGAAAGCCCTTATCATCCAAGTTAGCCAAAATAATCGCTTTTTGATCATCCAAACTGATGTCTTCACGTTGTAATTCATAACGTGAAATAATCGGTTTATTCTCCATTGCAACTTTAAAATAATGTGCAATATCATATAATGTAACCTGACGAAGATAAACACCGGGATCTTCATCTCCTGTAGGGATTTGTGATTCATATCCGCGTGAAAAATAATGGCTGCGTTCTTCTGCTAAATTTTCTAATTGTTCCGCAAGGTCTTTGTATCGTCGATATTCCAATAATTGCCTTACCAATGGTGAACGGGGATCCTCAATTTCTTCATCCATTTGGGGGCGCGGTAATAGCATCCTGGATTTAATTCTCATAAGAGTAGCAGCCATTTCGATGAATTCACCGGCAACACTAATATTTATTTGCTGTATTTGATCAAGTGTACTAAGATATTCTTTTGTTATACGCGAAATTGGAATATCATAAATATCAATTTCATCACGACGAATGAAAAAAAGAAGTAAATCTAAAGGACCATCAAAATTTTCGAGATGAACTTTATACATTAATCAGCGTAGTTGAGCCCCATAGCAGTTCGTGCCTTTGTTAAATATTTATCAGCCTCAATCGATGCTTTTTGTGCCCCCTCTTTTAGTACTTTTAATACATAATCTTTATGATTTTCTAAATATTCACGTTTTTTACGGTAAGGTTGAAAAAAATCAATAATACTATCGGCTAATTCCTTCTTGACATCTCCATATCGTAATCCTGGATTATCAAAACGTGATTCCAATTCCTTTTTATCATCCTTATTAAGTAATAAAGAATAGATTTGAAAAAGCGGTGTATTTTTATCCTTTGGTTCATCAATTGGAGTAGAGTCAGTTGTGATAGACATAATCCTCTTGCGGATTATTTTCTCACTAGCAAAAATAGGGATATCATTCCCATAAGACTTACTCATCTTCTGCCCATCTATACCGGGAATTAGTTGCAATGTTTTACTGATTTCAGCATCCGGTATCACAAAAACATCACCGTAAATTTTATTGAAGCGCTGAGCAATATCTCGCGTCATCTCCAAATGCTGTTTTTGGTCTTTACCAACGGGTACGATATTCCCGCCAAAACATAAGATATCGGCTGCCATTAAAATAGGATAACTGAATAATCCTACATTGGGAGAAACACCTCGTGAAGTCTTATCTTTATAGGATGTGGCTCTCTCTAATAAGCCTATTCCCGTTATTGTTGAAAGCAGCCAAGTTAATTCAGTTACTTGGGGTACATCGCTTTGTATCCAAAAAATTGACTTATTCGGATCCAAACCTAGCGCCAAAAAATCCATCGCTGCATTCAGTGTATTTGTTTCTAATCGCTTGCGGTCATTTATGGTAGTCAAAGCATGATAATCAACAATAAAACAGTATAACTCATTTTGTTCCTGATATTGTATCATACGGGACATCATCCCAAAATAATTGCCGATATGAAGCTGACCCGATGGCTGAATTCCGCTTAAAACTCGTTTCATAAATAACTCAAATTAATTGAATGATTCCATAAATAAAAATGGTCGCCACTCCGATTGTTTCATTCCAACAAATTGTTGAAAATAATGAATTCGGTTGGGACGTATAGGTTTTTTTATTAATGCCATGCCGACCTCTTCAGGAGTGCGATTACTCTTAACAAGATTACAGTGTGCACAAGCGGTTACTAAATTTTCCCATGTATCTCCCCCATTGCGTTCCTTAGGGATTATGTGATCAATCGTATGGGGACCGGTTTTATTTCCACAATACTGACAAGTATAATTATCCCTTTGGAATATATTCCTCCTACTTAAAATCAATTCCATACTATTATGACGTATAAAATCTTTTAACTTTACCACACTTGGAATTTGTAGAGTTACCGATGGCGAGTGAACCTCATCATCATATTGTATCAGGATATCAGCCTTTTCCAAATAATATAGACAAATCGCTCTGCGGGCAGAGCAAATTTCTAACGGAGCATAGTTGGTATTCAAAACCAATACTGCTCTGTTCAATATACTACCGTTTTTAGATATATTATGTGCACTCATTCTTTATTGTTTCTCTATCCACTGAGGACACAGAGAAAAACCTTTAACTTAAAAACCCATAAACTCATAAACTTACTAACTCAACAACTCTTTTATACTTACTGCATGGAAAAATAAGTTGCGTAAATTACGATTGAATTGGGGATTTTTCTCATCAATACTTTCCTCTTGAACATATCCGCGTGCATTGATGAAATTGAGTCCGCCGGTTGATATTGCCACGTGCGTCACTTTGTCATTTTCACTGAAAAACAATAAATCGCCGGGTTCAATTTTATCCTCATCAATTTTATCGTCAACAAAGAATTCCGCTTGCTTACTCGAGTCACGCGGCAGTTCAATTTCTATTGATTTGAATACAGTTTGCACAAGACCTGAGCAATCCATTCCATAAGGCGTTTTTCCTCCCCATAAATATGGTGTGCCTAAAAATCGGATAGCGGTTTTAACAATTTCTTCTCGATTGGAGCTTTTTTTATTTTCGCCAAAATTATTATGACTAAAACCCATGCGTCCATCCGGTAATATTATTTTGTATCTATTTTGTTGTTCTTCTGCTTGAACATGATTACCAAATACCAAATTACTAATTATTTTTTCTTTTTCAGGCGATAACACCGTACCAAATATATCTTGCATAACCAATGTCGGTTTATATTTACTTTTGCTTTCTACTCCAGAAAAATAGTACATCCACCCCTCATAACCATCCCACTGCCTTATATGATACCACTTATCAGTAGAATCAATTATCCGGCATGATTCCCCCATCAACGCTTGGGTTACAACCGCTGAGTTGTACGACGGTTCTTTGTATACATTGGCAACTGCTGTATTTATAATAAAATATGACATAATTAAGGTGAGGAATTTGCCACAGAGAACACAGAGAAAAAA
>JAHJCW010000117.1 GCA_018812885.1 bacterium
TAAATAATTATTAATTTTCACGTCTTATAAAACACTAAATATCACTTAAACTTTAATTGTTCTACCTTAATCATAATATCTAAAGGAAAAATCAAAAATGCGACGAATTATATTTTTATTATTGACGCTATCTGTACTAATTATTGCACAAAAAAATAACTCAGATAACAAGCTAACCTTACAACCCTATGGATTTTTCAAATTAGACATGAACTATGATAGCGATCTAATGTCAGCCGGTAATTTTGCAAGATGGGCTATGCCAAATTCAGGCGAAGCTATTCCTACATCGAGTATTACCGCTAATGAATCTCGATTTGGTATTAATATTAATAAAGGAGATATCTCTGGTAAAGTCGAGATAGATTTCTATGGTGTAGGCTCGGCTGAAAATAAAGGTGGTGCCTTATTAAGGAAAGTATATGCAGAAGCAAAGTTTGAGAATTTTACGATCCGCGGTGGACAGGATTCCGACGTAATATCACCATTAGTCCCATCAACAATAAATTATCCTGTAGCATGGTGGGCCGGGAATATCGGATACCGACGTCCAATGTTAAAATTATTCGGAGATTTAAATACAATTAATTGGACTATTGCACTTGCTAGAAACATTGGCGGTGATCTAAATAACGATGGAATAGATGATGGCTCTGCAGGAATATTGCCGGAAGTCCAGGGTCGACTAGGATTTACATTGTTGGAAAATTATGCAGTTGGATTATCTGGACACTTTGCACAACTTGATACTTTAGGCGAAGAGGGCAAATATGAATCATGGTCCGCAAATATCGATCTTAATTTAAATATTACTCCAAAAATCACTTTAAGTGGTGAGGCATTTGTTGGCTCAAACATTGCCGGAATGTTAGGCGGAATTGCTAATGCCAGCACCTTTGATGGAGTTGATACTCAAGGTGGATGGATCAATTTAAAAATGAATCCAAAAGAAGGATGTACAATATCTACCGGAATCTCTATAGATGATCCCTGTGATTGTGATTTAAATGATGGAGCCAGAATTAAGAATACAATGATATTTGCGAATGTTTATCATGATATTTTACAAGGTTTTTTAGTTGGTTTTGAAGTGTCCCAATGGACAACAGAATATAAAAATATGGATACTGCAAGTGCTTTGCGTGGACAATTAGCCATTTTATACAAATTTTAGAATAGCAATAAAAATAATAGAAGATTATTAACGATCTCCGGTCATTGGGCTGCATTTTTAGAAATGTGCGATTGTAGAGAATTATTATAGCGTACTTCGTATTCGGATTGTAACTAACACTTCGTAATTTCTATATTCAAATTTTATATAATCTATGCACGAGATGACTATTGCTATGAACATTATTGATATCGTTTGCCAAAAAGCAAATGACGAAAACGCGCATAAGATTAATAGCGTAGAATTAGAAATTGGTGAATTGTCCGGTATTATGATAGATTCACTTGAATTTTGTTTTGAAGCAGCATGTAAAAATACAATAGCAGATGGTGCTGAACTCAATATTCATAAAATTAAAGCTGAAGCTTTTTGCAAATCATGTAATAATAATTTTAATATGAAATCGAATTTTTCTCCCTGCCCGACATGTAATAATTTTGATTTTGAAATACTTAAGGGCAAAGAATTATCAATTAAATCATTTAATATTGACTAAGGAGATTTTATGTGCGATACCTGCGGTTGTGGTCAACCAAATAAAGCAGTAACTATCAGAAAACCGGGCGAAAAAGGACATTCCCATCCTCATCATCATGAAAACAACCATGACCATAATCATTCGCACGATCATAGTCACGGTCGAACCGTTGTAGTCGAAACCGATATCCTTGCAAAAAATAATTTAATTGCTGAACGAAATCGCAGTTATTTTGAAGCAAAAAATATTTTTGCCTTAAATTTAGTAAGTTCTCCAGGCTCCGGCAAAACGACCATTTTAGAGAAAACTATTGCTAAAATTAAAAATAAAGTGATTTGCGCCGTTGTTGAGGGCGATCAACAAACGATGAACGATGCAGAACGCATCGATGCTACAGGTGCTGCAGTTGTGCAAGTAAACACCGGAACCGGCTGTCATTTAGACTCGGAAATGATCAATCAAGCTTCAAAAAAGTTAGATTTACAAAATGATTCCATTTTATTTATTGAAAATGTTGGCAATCTTGTATGCCCCGCATTGTTTGATCTCGGTGAAGCTCATAAAATAGTAATTATTAGTGTCACGGAAGGTGACGATAAACCACATAAATATCCAACGATGTTCAGTGTATCCGATCTTTGCATAATTAATAAAACTGACCTGTTACCTTATGTTGATTTTGATGTTGAAAAATGTAAAGAATACGCCCGTCAAGTAAATCCAAGAATTGAATTCATTGAGCTGTCTGCAACTAAAGGAGAAGGAATGGAGGAATGGACTAATTGGTTACTTGATAAGGTCCAAAAATCCTGATTTCTATTAATTCCTTGAAAATTGTTCGGAAAAAAATAAATGTACAAGGAATTGTACAGGGTGTTGGATTTAGACCTTTTATTTATAATCTCGCTCTTTCTATCAAAATTACCGGGTTTGTAGCTAATACTTCCGAGGGTGTAATTATCGAAGCCGAGGGAACAATAAAGCAAATCGATAATTTTATTAAAAATATTAAATTAAATGCGCCACCATTATCATTAATAACCGATATATCGTCAAGTGAGATCAATACGAAACATTCAAGAGAATTTATTATTAAGAAATCGCAAAGTAATAAATCTGTTGCAACCTTAATTTCTCCTGATATTGCCGTTTGTCAAGATTGTTTAAACGAATTATTCGATCCTAATGATCGTCGTTATCATTATCCATTTATTAATTGTACAAATTGTGGACCTCGATATACAATAATTGATAATATTCCATATGATCGTCCATATACTTCGATGAAAGATTTTAAGATGTGTCCCGACTGCCAGAAAGAATATGATGATCCTAGCAATCGCCGATTCCATGCCCAACCAAATGCTTGTCCAAAATGTGGACCTCAGGTGCAACTATTTGATTCAAATCATAATTTACAAGATGTTGAAGATCCGATTGTCGCTACACGGAAAAAACTGAGGGACGGGAAAATTGTCGCAATTAAAGGTTTAGGGGGATATCATCTCGCAGTTGACGCGACTAATAATGAAATGGTGCAAAAGCTGCGAAAATTGAAAGGACGCGATGAAAAACCATTCGCACTAATGGTACGAGATCTAAAAATAGCTCACCAATATTGTTTGATCTCAAATGAAGAAGAACAATTTCTTCAGTCTCCTAGAACCCCAATTATATTATTGAAAAAATTATCAAACTGTCGGATTGCCGAATCGGTTGCACCGGGAAATGATTATCTAGGAATTATGTTACCCTATACGCCGCTTCATCATGTATTGTTTGAAGATCTTGATACTCCATTGATAATGACAAGTGCAAATTATAGTGAAGAACCAATTTGTATCGAAAATGATGAAGCATTCAAACGATTAGAAAACATCGCAGATTATTTTCTTATTCATAATCGTGACATCTATTTAAGAAGTGATGACTCTGTAGGAATATTTTTACACAATAAATTTCGGTATATTCGTCGTAGTCGGGGAATTGTACCTCAGCCGGTTTTTGTAAAATCGACGGGACCTGCAGTACTGGCTGTTGGAGGTGAATTAAAAAATGCAATTTGCCTTCTAAATGAGGGGAAGGCATTTATCAGTCAACATATCGGTGATTTAGAAAATATTGAGGCATATAATTTCTTTAAAATGACAATTGAACATCTTCAAAGAATCTTTGATGTAAAATCGGAATTAATAGTCCATGATTTGCATCCACAGTATTTTTCAACACAATGGGCAAAAGAGCAACCCAACATACAAACAATTGCCGTTCAACATCATCATGCACATCTTACAGCTTGTATGGCAGAAAACCAACTAACTGAACCGGTAATTGGAATAATTATGGACGGTACCGGTTATGGTACTGATGGAACAATTTGGGGTGGTGAAATACTAATCGGTGGTTATAGTAATTTTGATAGATTTGCTCATTTCGAGCAACTGCCACTTCCCGGTGGAGATGCGGCAATAAAATCACCATGGCGAACGGCTATTAGTTATTTGTACAAAACATTTGATAGCTCTATACCCAATTTACCATTTATTGATAATCTTGATATCGATCCTATAATCGAAATGATAGATAAGAACATTAACAGTCCATTAACTTCAAGTTGTGGAAGACTATTTGATGCTGTTGCCGCTATGAGCGGAGGCAGACAAACAATACGTTATGAAGCACAAGCGGCAATTGAATTAATGCAGTCATTTGAATCAATAGATGTTAGACCATTTTCATTTGAAATCGAATATAAAATGGAAAAAAGAGTAATCTTAATACAACCAATTATTAGATCACTTGTTCGATCAATTCAAAATAATGAATCATTTTCTAAAATTAGTAGCCGGTTTCATAAAACTCTTGTTCAAATATTTTTAGAAATTGCTAACGAGGCAAGAAATGAAACCGGGATAAATCAAATTGTTTTAAGCGGTGGTGTATTTCAAAATATGGTTTTATTTGAACATACTATTTTAACACTTGAAAAAGCAAATTTTAGAGTCTATACTCACAGTCAAGTTCCGACCAATGATGGAGGCATTTCACTTGGTCAGGCAATGATTGGAAGAACGTTAACAAGTTCATGAGTTAACGAATTAAAACGGTAAAATACGCAAAGCAATATAAAGAAAATGAATAAGAACATATTTATAGAAAAAAACACGCTCCGTCTCCCCGATTGCATCGGAGAGTCACCTTTCTCAAGAGAGGAAATTATTTTTCGTTTATTTCGTTTGATTCGTTGTTAATACAATTAGCGAAATTCGTGGTTTAATATTTAATAGGAGAAATTATGTGTCTTGGGATACCGGGAAAAGTAGAAGAAATATTTGATGAAAACGGTTTAAAGATGGGAAATATTAATTATGCTGGGACGCTTAATAAAGCATGTCTGGAGTATGTCCCGGAAATAAAGGTTGGGCAATATACTATAGTCCATGCTGGTTTTGGTATATCCATAATAGATGAAGATGAGGCTATGAAATCCTATGAAGCCTGGGAAGAACTAGTTGAATTTGCTGCTAAAGATGGTGTCGATTTATATGGTAATCCATTAGAAGAAATTAAATCATTAGACAAATAAATGAAATACCTCGATGAATTCCGCGATCCCGTAATCGCAAAACAAATATTATCTGAAATTAAGAATACTGTTACGAAGCCATGGGTAATCATGGAAGTATGTGGTGGGCAGACACATACAATAATAAAAAATGGTATTGATCAAATTCTTCCAAAAGAAATTGAGCTAGTACACGGTCCCGGTTGCCCTGTTTGTGTTACCCCATTGGAAATTATTGATAAAGCCATGGCTATCGCGTCGTTACCTAACGTAATCTTTACCAGTTTTGGAGATATGCTACGCGTTCCGGGCAGTAATAAAGATCTCTTTCAAATAAAGTCGGAAGGCGGGGATATCCGCATTGTGTATTCACCTTTGGAATCATTAAAAATTGCACGCAACAATCCTGATAAGGAAGTAGTCTTCTTTGCTGTCGGCTTTGAAACAACAGCACCCGGTAACGCTATGGCGATACACCAAGCTCAGCGCGAAGGATTATCAAATTTCTCAGAGTTAGTTAGCCATGTTCTTGTTCCGCCGGCAATGACGGCTCTCCTGTCATCTCCGAAAAATCGCGTACAGGCATATTTAGCAGCCGGACATGTTTGCGTAATTATGGGTTGGCAAGAATATGAACCAATCGCTAAAAAATATAAAGTACAAATTATTCCAACCGGTTTTGAATCGATTGATGTTTTAGAAGGAATTCTATTAGCTGTAAAACAGTTAGAAAAGGGAAAACATGTAGTTGAAAACCAATATCTCCGCGCTGTACTGCGCGATGGTAATCGCCCGGCGCAAGACTTAATTAGCAAAATTTATGAAGTAGTTAATAGAAAATGGCGAGGAATCGGTGAAATACCACAAAGTGGACTGAAAATACGAAATGAGTATTCAAATTATGATGCAGAAATAAAATTTAATGTTGGCGACATTATTACCCAAGAATCTGATAAATGCATCGCCGGAATTGTATTGCAAGGCTTGAAAAAACCATACGAGTGTCCCGCTTTCGGAAAAGAATGTACACCAATGAATCCATTAGGTGCTACAATGGTATCAAGTGAGGGTGCTTGTGCGGCGTATTATAGATATCAAAGAATAAAAAATGACGAAAAGTCTTTGAAAGATCTTAGGGAATAGGAATGAAAAAAATTATTGGCGCGATTGATCAGGGAACCACTAGCACCAGATTTATTTTATTTGATCACGATAGCAACATCATAGCGTCTCACCAGATCGAGCACAAGCAGATATTCCCCAAAGCCGGTTGGGTGGAACACGATCCGCTAGAGATTTGGAAGAACACAAAACAAGTCATCGCAATAACTTTGCAAAAAGCTGGAATGTCCGATAAACAAATAATAGCGATTGGTATTACAAATCAACGTGAAACTACTGTTATTTGGGACAAGAAAACCGGAAAACCATATCATAATGCCATTGTCTGGCAAGACACCCGTACAGATCAAATTTGCAGATCTTTAAAAAATAATGAAAAATTATTTCAGCTAAAAACAGGTCTCCCCATCGCAACATATTTTTCAGGTCCAAAGATAAAATGGCTACTGGATAATGTGAAAGGACTTCGTAAAGCTGCAAACAATGGAGATGCAATATTTGGAAATATGGATAGCTGGATAACCTGGAATTTGACTGGCGGAAAGCACATCACTGATGTATCAAACGCCAGTCGAACAATGTTGATGGATCTAAAAACACTTGATTGGGATTCCGAATTATTAGAAATACTTGATATCCCGCGAAAAATGCTGCCTAAAATTTGTTCATCTTCAGAAATTTATGGAAAAACAAAATTCGGATTCGAAAAGGAAATTCCAATTTCAGGAATTCTAGGAGACCAACAAGCTGCACTTTTCGGTCAAACCTGCTTCCAAAAAGGAGATGTAAAGAACACCTATGGCACGGGATGTTTCATATTGCTCAACACTGGAAACGAGATAGTACAATCACAAAACGGGTTGTTAACTACTGTTGGATACAAAATACAAGATCAGAAACCGGTTTATGCTCTGGAAGGTTCAGTAGCAATGGCCGGATCACTAATTCAATGGATTCGTGATAATTTTAATTTGATAACAGAATCTCACGAGATCAATGACCTTGCTGAAATGGTAGAAGACAATGGCGGCGTTTATTTTGTGCCTGCTTTTTCCGGTCTTTTCGCTCCACATTGGAATTCAAGAGCACGCGGAACAATTATCGGGCTTACTCATTTTGCAAATAAATCGCATATAGCGCGTTCAGTTTTGGAAGCGACTGCATTCCAAACCCGTGATGTATTTGAAGCAATGCAGAAAGATTCTGGATTTAATATCATTAAATTAAAGGTTGATGGCGGGATGACGGCAAGTAAATTACTAATGCAATTTCAGGCAGATATTCTAAATGCTTCCGTTATTTTGCCAAATATTGCTGAAACAACTGCCCTTGGTGCAGCCTATGCAGCCGGACTTGCAGTTGGGTTTTGGAAAGATACAAAGGAATTACAGAAAAATTGGAAAGAGAAAAAAGTCTGGAATTCAACAATGAATGTAAATAAAAGAACGAAACTATGCAATCATTGGCAGAGGGCTGTTAAACGTTCGCTTGATTGGGAGGAATAACAATGAATCTATCAAAGCATCATCAACCGTTTTCACATAATACAAAAAGTGAAGTTGGCATTCTGATAATTCATGGAATTACATCGACAACTTCTTCTATGGAATATTTGGCAAAACAATTTGGCAA
>JAHJCW010000118.1 GCA_018812885.1 bacterium
TAGATCTTTGTGTATGAGATTTTTATATGCAGCTGCTTTTTGATGTGGATTTTCACCATATCGCAAGTCATAAGATTTATTAAATGAAAGCGAGAACGTATCTGATAGCGGTTCATGTTTCAGATAATTATGTATGATAGTATCATATTGAACGCAGTGACCAAAGGCTTTTGCTGAGAGCATTTTACGCGTTTTGAAAGACAAGCCACCCAAATTTTTAAGCTCATTAATAATTAATTCATAATCTAACGGGTCAACCAATACACCAACCCAATCAATATTTTTGGCAGCGCTACGAATCATAGTCGGACCGCCAACGTCAATATTGTCAAGTGCCTCTTTGAGAGAAACATGGGGTTTGCTAATAGTTTCAGCAAAAGGATAAAGATTGCACACAACAAGATCGATCCATTTTATATTATGTTTTTCCGCATCTGTCTTATGAATGTCGCGTAACCCTAAAATTCCACCTTCAATTTTAGGATTGATAGTTTTTACTCGGCCATCCATGATTTCGGGAAATCCAGTGTAATCAGATACATCAATTACTGCAATTCCGGCTTCTCTGAGATACTCAGCTGTCCCTCCGGTTGAAAGAATTTCAATACCGTTGTCGCTTAAGTATTTTGCCAATTCAATACTACCCGTTTTATCATAAACAGAAATAAGTGTTCGTTTAATAGTTGTAACGGATTTATTCATATTAATTAATTTATTTTTGAAATAATTTAATAGCCTCAATAAATGCTTCTCCTTCTAGGGCTTGTACTTTTTCCTTAAGAGAATTAGGTGTATCGTCTATATCAACCGAACATTTCTTCTGAATTAAGATTGGACCGCCATCAACATGTTCAGTTACAAAATGGATTGTACAACCGGTTTCACTATCCTTATTTTTAATTACTGCTTCATGTACGCCTGTATCCATACCACCGGAATATTTTGGCAACAACGATGGATGTACATTCAGAATTTGGTTTTCCCAATCTTTGCAAAATTTTGCTGATAGGATACGCATAAATCCAATTAAAAGAATCAAATCAACTTCATGGGCTTTTAATATTGCCGACATTTCATCGTCGAATTCATCACGATTTTTATCTAAATGTGAAATAAAAAAGTTAGGGATATTATGATTTGCAGCACGTTCAAGAATGTAAGCATTTTGAGAATTGCTTATAACTACTTCAACAGTAGCATTTAATTTTTTTTGCTCTATAGAATCAATAATTGCCTGCAAATCTGTGCCTTTGGTAGAGCCAAGAATACCGAGTTTCATTTTTTTTGCCACGTAGGTCACAGATTCTTTTCTACGTTCGGATATAATTTGTCTATTTCTTTTTGGGTTTCAATTGTTTTCTTTAATGCTGTTACCATTTTGCAGTAATGGCGCGGATCATCCATATTCCTGCCCTTCCGGTCTTTCAGATATTTTATTAAAACTTGGTATCCACCGATATGATAACTCCATACTTCCGGTTTGATATTGGAAAAATATTTGTCAGCATTTATATAAACCCGTTGTGCTGTTTCATTATAAATAAGTTTATCAATTTTATCATTAGTTCCGCCGCCTTTATATTTGGAAACAGGACGATTAAGTGTTGGACTCTTCATCAGATGTAGATCAGCTATTTGCTGACCCAGCTTAGCAAAGGCATTAAACACATCTTTATCTTTTGTAAAAGGCACACGGGGAAAATCGAATTTCAGAAATTCAGCATATTTTTCTCTGTAAACATTGCTGTATAAAACGCCGTAAATGTAATAGAGAATCTTTTCCGGTGTTGGTGTTCTGCCGAAAGATTCTTTCAGCATGTCAAATATTTCCGGTGCTATGTTCGGCTGTTTCCCTTTTTTACCATAAGAGACTTCCGGTTCAAACATCATCAGCGGTACACCGGATTTAGGTTTTTTCTCTTTTTCTTTTGGGTAAAGGAAAAGGGGGAAATGATAATTTGTAGTCTTAGACGAAGTTACACCATGCTCTGTTATCATATTTGTTATTAGAGCATGGCCCCAAGGGATATCTAATTCTTCGCGTTTATGTGTAATGAGAGCTAGGTTATCCCCCGCCAACATGTGGCGCATCACTTGTTTTACGGTCCGCCAGACAATTGAATCATGGTAAAATATTGGGCGTATATCAAATGGACGATATAAGGTTGGTTTTATAAATGATTTTAATTCACTATCTTTCAATTTATTTAGTTCATCATAGGCTTTTCGAATTGACCAACCCATTTTTTCTCTAATTTGAAACCCACTATGCAAATTCTCATCATCAAAATCTGAATGCTTAAAGGCTCTAATTCTGTTGAGTAAAGTATTTTCATTTATATCGAAAACAAAGTTATCACGCGCTGTGGTCATTCCAACGCCATTCACAGGAAAAATTTCTTTAACTGATTTCCATTCAAGATAACCTTCAATACCTTTAATATCTCTTTTTATAAAAA
>JAHJCW010000119.1 GCA_018812885.1 bacterium
TGCAGTTAAAATGCATATTGATTCACAAGGAAATCGAGAAATTACTTTTCTTAATCCCGAAATGATTGAAGATCAAACAACTCTAGGCATTGAAGATAATGAAAACACAAATATCTCAGACAAATTTTTATTAAAACAAAATTTCCCAAACCCTTTTAATTCAAATACTACAATTCAATTTGACATCCCCCTCAATCCCCCTTTGAAAGGGGGGACGACGCAGTCGGGGGGATATATTTCATTAAATATTTATGACGTTAACGGTAAAGAAATCGCAACTCTTATAGATAATATAAATACAAGCGGTTCTTACCAAGTTGATTGGAATGCTTCCAGTTGTCCTTCAGGAATTTATTTTTACACTTTAAGGACTAAAGACTTTGCCAAAACTCGCAAAATGTTGTTGTTACGATAGCATCCTCATAAAAAAAATTCACTGAGTTATCCATCAATTAATCTAATTTTATAACAATATAATGCCAAAAATATCAAACATTGCAGCCTTTTTCGACTTTGACGAGACTCTGATAGATATAAATACCAGTAAAGTGGGATTCAGGTGGTTATACGATAATAAGATGCTTACCAAAGGATATCTAATCAAAGTAATTATTATGAATTTTCTATATAAGACAAAACTGATCTCAGAAAAGCGCATGGCGGATTCGCTGATGACCTTCTATAAAAATAAAGAACTCAGTTATTTTGAGGCACAGGCAGACGGATTTTACCAAGATTTGATTAAACACCACTATGCACCCAATATCTTAAAGATATTAAGTGACCATAAAAAGAAAGGTCATATAATTGTGATAGTTTCCGGTTCGATCCGTTACTATCTTGAACCGGTTGCCAAAGATCTTGGAATTGATCATTTAGTCTGCACCGAATTAGAGATCGGTCAAGATGGATTATTAACCGGAAAACCGATCGGACAAGTTTGTATAGGTAATTATAAAAAGGAACTAACACTAAAATTAGTAAATGAACTAGATATTGATTTGAAAAATTCCTATGCTTATGGTGACAATCAAGCTGATATTCCATTTTTAAAATTAGTTGGTAATCCAGTAGTCGTTAGTCCTACTCCAACACTGAGAAAAGTAGCTCAAAAAAATAATTGGACAATACTGAATTACCGATAAATAAATTACCGCAGAGCGATTACAACTACGGCTTCCTTAAATACAAATATGTCCATGGGAATAATACACGCATTATAGTTCTCAACCAATAAATAGGCCAAATGATTCCGGCATGCCGCTTTGCAAAAATCATCCATTCTTTAGCGGGAGGTACGCCATGCGGAGTATTCATTTTCTTTCTTCGTTCTTTTAAACTCAATCTTGTATCAAATATTGTACCTTCAAGCGGATTTGAAGAACATGTTCCAATAATTCCCGGTGCCACCCAAGATTCGAATCCGGCATATTTTGCGCGTAATCCATAATCAAAATCACCACCATGTTGCTTACTGAATTCCGGACTAATATTTCCAATCTCTTTGGCTAGATACTGCGGAATCAATACCACATTTCCATTAAAAGTATCACATTGCTGAGGTTCTGTTTTACTATCTAATAATGTAAATTTGAGCGGCTGTAATTTACTTTTTTGGTTTCTGCCACCATAATTTACTTCTCCCGTTTCAATATCCTTAATTGTACCGGTAACGATTACATCTCCGCCTATTTTTTGCTTCATGTTTTTTGATGTTTCAAGCAATAATTTTAGTGCATCAGAATATAAAAAAGTATCGTCATTTAACCACAAATAATAGTCATAATCATTTTTCAGCACTTCTGAAAAAGCTAAGCGCATACCACCATTCCAGTAAAGAGTTCCGTCACCTTGTAATACATTCACTTGGGGAAAGTTTTGCTTAACCGCATCGCTGGTGCCATCAGTACTGCCATCATCTACCAAGTAAACATTTAAATCTACATCACCAATTTCATCTTGATTTATCAGATCGGTCAGACAGATAATCGTTTTTCCTTTGCGATTATGACAAGTTAATATTGCTGCGACGGTCACTATTTTATTGTTCATAATAAAATTAATTGTCGAAATCCCAAATAATATTAAAAGTAACAAAGCGATTCATTGGTGGGAAATTATTACTGTTCGTAATTAATAAATAATTATCATCTAAATTTGGAAATATTTGATTTGTAATTGATTCAGCAGTTTGTAATATGTTGTTAACTTTCCACTTAATTGTCATTTTTGAAACTTTCGCTGAAAGCTCCAAATTGAATACCCAATAATCAGGTAATGCTAAATTTGTGTCATCGGTTATGTATGGCCCGTAATGAAATCCTTCGTAGCCCAAATTCTGATTATGATTGAGATATGCATCACCCCATAAATGTAATTTTACATGAAGGTTATTTTTAAATAGATTTTCAGTAACTATCAATCCCAACTGCGCTTTATCTCCGATACCGTCACTATATATATTATGTTTAAATGTGTGCCGATATGAGATATCAATATTCCAATCTCTAATAATCGATAAATGTGTGGAAAATGTGCTACTCAGCAAATGATTTGAAATTTCAATTAGTTCATCATTATTATTATAATATCTATGAACAAGATGATTATTTTTATTGTAAAAATAATCAATACTAATATTTACGGGTATGTTTTTCCA
>JAHJCW010000120.1 GCA_018812885.1 bacterium
TGATAAAAAATTTAAGGGGATAGTCCATAATTTATCTTTATTGCCTGTTGAAAAATACTTTGTTCTAATATTATCAATTTTTTTTGGATAATATTTTCTAGCAATTTGACTTATGGATAAATTTTGCTGTAATTGGTCAGAATTTGCAAAATAAAGATCGGGATATTTTTTTAATTTACCATACCAATTAGTTTCAAAAGGTTCTGAATCGTATTCGATTATGCCTGAAGATGGTTTCTCCAGTGCTGACATAATTTTCAATAATGTTGTTTTCCCTGATCCTATTGGTCCAATTAATCCATAAATAGTACCAGGATGGAATTGTAATCTACCTACTTGAAGTACGGTTCGATCACCATACGTTTTCTTTAGGTTTTCAATTTGATAAATAAGCTTACTTCGTGGACTCATCTTACACTCCATATATTATTGATGAATCGGAAGTTATTATTATATTTCTTCTAGATAATGCTCCGCATCTATTGTTGCAGCACAACCTGAACCCGCAGCCGTAACGGCTTGCCTGTATTTATGATCTTGAACATCGCCGCAAGCGAAAACACCCGGTATATTAGTTGCTGTGCTATCGGGCTTAGTGATAATATATTTTTTATCATCTAAATCTATAATTCCTTCAAAAATTGACGTGTTTGGTCGATGCCCAATGGCAATAAAAGCTCCATCACAAGAATCCTTACGGGTTTCACCGGTTTTAGTATCTTTTAAGATTACACCTGTTAAACCGGATTCGGTTGTTCCTAAAAATTCATCTACAACTGAATTCCAATGTACATGTATTTTAGGATGGCTAAGTACCCGCTCCCGCATAATTTTCGATCCTCGAAATTCATCCCGACGATGCACTAACCAAACTTCAGAAGCAAATTTTGTTAAGAATATAGCCTCTTCCAAAGCCGAGTCGCCACCACCAATGACAAGTACTTTTTTCTCTTTGTAGAAAAACCCATCGCAGGTTGCACAGGCGGAGACTCCATATCCAAATAACTTTTTCTCTGATTCCATACCAAGCATTCTAGCTGAAGCTCCGGTTGCAATAATTATTGAATCACTTGAATATGCATCATCTCCAATCCATACTTTGAAGGGTTTGTTACTAAAATCTACTTTAGTAACATTTTTAAATACGGTTTCAGCTCCAAATCGTTGAGCTTGCTCACGAAATAAATCCATCAATTCTGGACCGGTAATACCTTTTGGAAATCCGGGGTAATTTTCAACTTCAGTTGTAATTGTCAACTGTCCACCCGGTTGATTGCCTTCAAAAACGAGAGGTTTCATATTTGCACGCGCTGCATAAATTGCTGCAGTTAATCCCGCAGGTCCGGAACCGATAATAATAACATTCCTTTTCTTCGTTTCGGTCATTAATAAATCCTATACTGTTTCTAATAAAAGTTTTACAATACTATCTTTTGGAACAGAACCAATAATTTGATTTACTACTGAACCATCTTTGAATATTAATAAATTGGGAATACTACGTATTCCATACTTCATAGCTGTTTTCTGATTAAAATCAACATTTACTTTGCCAAATTTAACTTTACCAAGATATTCATCTGCTAACTCATCAATCACGGGAGCAATAGTTTTGCAAGGACCACACCATTCCGCCCAAAAGTCAATTACAACCGGTGTTTCGGATTGCAATACGTCAGATTTAAAATTCTGATCGGTAATTTCTAAAACATTCTCTCCCACATTTCCTCCAATTCTTTAATAAATATCTAATTTCAGCAAATCAATTTAGCTGTCTCTGATGATTCAATAAATACTATTTTCCAAAAATAATAATATTTTTACATAATGAGATGGGATATTACTTATCTGGTTACGAATTATAATGTAAAATAGATTACAGTTTATCGTTTAGTACAGCAGAAATCGGATTATTTATATTTAAATATTTTTTACAGATTTGTATAATTTTACATTAACATACTTAAATCTGCGCTTATCTATTAAATGCCGGATTCCGAGAATCGGGTGACGATATGTCATTCTAAGCCCGGCAAAACGCATCACAGTTTTTATTCTCTCGCGCATGTCTTGACGATAACAGTGTATTTGGCATTCTGAACAA
>JAHJCW010000121.1 GCA_018812885.1 bacterium
AAGGTAAAACTCAAAATTCCAATTTGAGCTCCAAGTATATTTAAAATAGTCTTTTTATTCATTTAAGACCAAACAGCGTCCGAAGTTTTGTAATAGCATTCTTCTTTGCAAATACCAACACTGTGTCTTCTTCTGTAATAAGTGAACTACCTCGAGCAATACTCAAATTACCATGATGGTTAATAACGCCAACAATGCTTTCATTTGGGAAATCAATTTCTGAAAGTGGTCTTTGTGTGACTTTACTTCCTGCTTTTGGCTGTAATTCAATTACATCTACATCCATCTCTTCAAAAGCAATAAGATCAGTTTCAGTTTTGTCACTATATATTTTTCGTATGATCTTATTAACGGTAGCCATATTTTTACTTACAATCGATCCCACTCCGAGTTCTTGTAATAACGGCATATATTCAGTTGTGTTAATATGGATAATAGTTTGTTTTGCTCCCAACTGATGGGCAAGTATTCCGCTTAAAATATTTACTCTTTCATCTCTTGTTACGGCTATAAAACTTTCCACCTCTTGTATATTCTCTGATTTAAGAAATTCAAGATCTGTTCCATCAGCATAAATGACCATCGTATTAGTTAAATTTGCTGCAATTTGTTCTGATTTATCTTTTCTGTTATCGATTAATCTAATAGATTTTTCATTTTGTAATATCTCAGCTACAGAGGTACCAATTTTTTCACCGCCAAAAATCATAATCCGCTCTGATTTTTGTCCATTGATACCAAGGATTTTTAATAATCCTTCGAGATTTTTTGTTTTAATTATGAAATAGGCTCTATCATTTGGTTCGAAAATAAAATCTCCCCACGGAATAATCGTTTCACTTCCTCGAATAACAGATACAATGCCAAATTTAATTTCCTTACTGTCATCACATAATTCTTTGACTGAACGTCCAACAATTTGGCTCTGGTAAGGAATTCTAATTCCAATCATTTTTAATCGTCCGTCTTCAAAATCCATCACCCTGGTCGCATATGGATGGTCAACTAATCTTACAATTTCTGAACAGGCTTCTTTTTCCGGGTGAATTACTAAATCTATTCCAAATTTTTCAGGTTTAATAATGGAACTGGCATCACTATATTGTTGATTACGGAGACGGGCTATCACTTTATTAGCACCTAATTGTCTCGCCTGTTGCGATGCGATTAGATTTACTTCATCAATTCTTGTTAAGGCAAATACATAATCAGCTTTATCCACATTTGCTTCAACTAAATTTTTTGGGCTTGCTCCGTTTCCTTGTACAACTATTACATCTAAATTTTCAGATGCACGTCGGCACTTTTCAGGATCATTATCAATCACTGTTATATCAAAATCTTCTTGGCTTAAGGCTTTAGCAACATGAAATCCAACTTCACCCGCACCAATTATTACAATCCTCATCAAATATCCTCTAAAGATTAAAAGTCAAAGTTAACTGCAAATTATCTGATACCAAAAGAATCAATCATCAACTGAAATACGCTTTATTTTTGCTCCTAATTGAGCAAATTTATTTTCAATTTTTTCATATCCACGATCTATATGGTGTATGTGGTTTACTTCTGTAACTCCCTTGGCCATCAAACCCGCTAATATCAGAGAAGCACTTGCACGAATATCGGTTGACCGAACTTTTGCACCTACTAATCCTTTTACTCCGCGTACAATAGCAGAATTACCCTCGACTGTTATATTAGCTCCCAAGCGATTTAGCTCGGGTACGTGACTAAACCTATCATTATAAATTGTATCAGTCACAATCGAGGAACCCGTTGCAATGCTCATTAGAGCGATCCATTGAGCTTGCAAATCGGTTGCAAAACCGGGGAATACTGCAGTGGTTACATCAACAGCATTTATTTTTTTTGCACGTTTTACTGTAATATCATTTTTATCAATCACTACCTCTGCACCAACTTCAGTTAATTTTTCGATTACTACAGAAAGATGTTCAGGAATGGTGTTTTTAAGAGTGATTTTACCGAGTGCGGCTCCAGCAATTAAAAATGTTCCGGCTTCTATTCGATCAGGAATTACGGATACCTCACATGGCAGAAGTTCATTAACTCCCTCCACAATTATATCGGTTGTCCCGATTCCATCAATTTTGGCGCCCATTGATACCAAAAATTCACATAATTGAACAATCTCAGGTTCTTTGGCAGCATTTTCGATCTTTGTTTCGCCTTTAGCTAGAGTAGCGGCCATTATTATATTTCCGGTTGCCCCTACTGAAGGAAAATCAAATCGAATTTTATTACCAATTAATTTCTTTGATTTAGCAATTATATCACCACCTTCTAGTTCTATTTTGGCACCCAACTTTTCTAATCCTTTTAAATGGTAATCTACAGGTCTTGGACCCCAAGCACATCCCCCCGGCAAGGATACAATTGCTTTTCCAAATCGTGCTACTAGAGGTCCTAACACATAGAATGATGCACGCATTTTATTTACTAAATCATATGGAGCAATCGGCTTATCTATTGATGTAGCATCAATCATCATTTTTCCATCCGCAAACTGTATTTGTACACCAATCACTTCTAAAAGTTTTGCCATTGTACGCGTATCTCGCAAATCGGGAACCCGATTTATTTTTGTTTCCCCTGCTACCAATAAAGCTGCTGCCATAATCGGCAGTACAGCATTTTTTGCGCCGCTTATTTGAACTTCGCCTCTTAATTGATGATTCCCCTCTATTACTAATTTTTCCATCTTATTCTATAAAAATAAATTAATTAGACACACTTTCATCGGCTGATAATTGATATATCACTTGTTTTCTCTCATCGTCATATAAATAATTTGCCGAGACAACCGTAGTGCCATTTTTAACCGATTTTGAAATATGCAAATGGTTCATCGCTCTTCGAGCAATTTGTGGTAAATGAGTGATACAAATAACTTGTTTGGATTTTGCAAGATTCACCAAACTATTTGCTACTTTTTCGGCTGCCACACCGGATATTCCGCTATCTATTTCATCAAAAACTAATGAATCAACAGGATCATTATTTTGAAATACAGTTTTTATAGCCAGCATAATCCTAGAAATTTCACCACCTGAAGCAATTTCCACAAGAGGTTTTAATCGTTCTCCTGGATTTGCACTTAATAAAAACTGAATATTATCAAACCCTTTTTCGTTGGCAAGTACCGGATTTTCTTTAAAATATGTATAAGAATCCTCTACCATTTTTTGTGAAATGTTAATTTCAAATATTGCTTCCGGCATATTTAACTTTATCATTTCATCTTCAATTGCCCTTGATAATAATTTTGATCCATTCACTCTTTCATTATGGATTTCTTCTGCTAATTTCTGATAATTTGTTTTTTCTGCCGAAATCATTATTTTAATCTTTTTTATGTCGTCGTCTAAATAAAAAATGTTATCTAAATCGTCGACAATTTGTTTCTTGGTGGTTAATATAGCATCGATAGAACCACCATATTTCCGTTTTAAACCATCAATCGCTCCTAAGCGATCTTGAATTTCAGTCAGTCTATTTTTGTCATGATCGAGAGAATTTACATAGTTAGTTAAACCGGTTGATACATCTTGTACACTGAGTGATGCGGATCGAATTAGTTCGGTATATTCATCAAGTTTCTGATCAATTCTGGATAGTTTCTCAATGGCAATTAAAGATGATGCAATTCTGTTATATATAGATTCATCGTCATCGGTTAACTCCAATGATAAACGATTGGCTGTTTCAACAATTTCATCAAGATGCTTTAAAGTTTGTAATTCTTCTTCAAGCTCTTTATCTTCATTGGGTAAAGGATTAATAGCTATTATTTCATTCAATTGAAAAGATAATAATTCTTTACGTTGCTCAGCACTTTGTTTTTTTTCAGATAAATCGGTAAGTACTTTTGTATTTTTCTTTATCGAACCAAATAGTATAGTACAGTTTCCAACAGCATTTTTTAGACTGCAGAATGCGTCAAGATAGTCAATATGGGAAGACTCATTCATAATATATTGTTGCTCATGCTGACCATGAAAGTCTACAAGAGAAGCACACGCTTCACGAAAATCATTTTCCAAAAATGGTTCATCATTTAAAAAAGATTTTATCCTCCCGCTTTTATTTAATATGCGTCGATAAGTTTTTGAATTAAGTGCGGTTTCAACAACAGCTCTTTCAGCATTACTTCGTACCATCGTTTTGGAAGTGCTACCACCTAGAGAAACATTTAATGCTTGTAACAAAATTGATTTTCCAGAACCCGTTTCACCGGTGATTATGGTCAAACCTTCATTAAATGAAATTTCAATTTCATCCACGATTGCAAAGTCCTTGATATATAATTTTTCAATCATTGGAAAACATAAAGTATTTTAAAGTTACCATACTTCCAATAATCATTCCAATTCCATTCGCAATCGCATCATAAATACTTGCGTATCTACCTGCAATTACTCCTTGCCATATTTCATTAAATCCACCGTATGCGGTTCCAATAATTATGATAATAACAACCGTTTTAGTTGATACCATTTTTCTTGCATTAATTGCTAAAAATGCCAAAATGAAATATTCAATAATATGTAATATTTTATCAAATGACCAGATATTCACTTTTGGGATTGCTCCACCAGGGATTGTAGATACAGCTAATATCGCTATGATGTAAAATATTAATAATTTTTGATAAGTATTTTTACTCATATATCATAATCGTCTGTGGTAACACATCTAACAAATCCGAGGCAATCATTCCTCGATATCCTTTTTGCTCCGCTACAAAATCTGCTGCCTTACCGTGAATAAATACACCTAATTCCGCTGCTATAGGTGTTGGAATACCCTGAGCTACAAAACTAGCAATTACACCTGATAATACATCTCCTGTACCGCCTGTTGCTAAACCTTGATTGCCTGTTGAATTAACTATTACATTTTTCCCGTGAGCAATTAATGTCGGTGCATTTTTAGCAACGAGAGTACCATTAAACTCACACATAAACTTTTGCAAATATTCAATTATGTCGTCACTAATTTTAAGAGCATTCGTATTCATTAAACGTGCTAATTCGCCATAATGAGGAGTAATAATGTATTCACTTTTAATTTCCTTAAATAATGCCAAATTTTCTGCAAAACACCTTAACCCATCGGCATCAATGACTAACGGTTTATCATAATTTGTTGCGATCTTTTTTACTAGTTCTTTTGTTAAATCATCCTCTCCTAACCCTGGTCCAATTAAAATAGTATCTGACCAACCAAAATACTTTTCGATTGCATTATAATTTTTCTCGGTAAAATATCCTATACCATCATCTTCACAACTTACTGTGAGACCTTCGATAATATTTGTTTCGTAAATATTATTAAGTGATTTAGGTGCACAGGTTGTGACCAATCCTGCTCCACTACGTATCGCTCCAAGTGATGCTAAAATTGCTGCACCGGTCATCCCACAAGAACCGGCAATTATCAATACTTTCCCCTGTCGGTGTTTATATGTGTTTACATTGGGTGCTTTTAAGTATTTGTAAGCTAAATCTTCATCTGCCATTCTATATTTGTAGCCGGGTAATTCATTATAAATATCCGGAAAGCCGATGTCCACCGGAATGATCTCACCACACTGTGATTTACCAGGTTCTAATGTCATACCTATTTTTATCATACCCATTGTAACAGTGGTATCAGCAATAACTGCATTTTTGGCAACACGGCCGCTATTAGCATTAACACCTGATGGGATATCAACAGATAAAACCAGTGATTTTTGATTATTTATCCATTTTGTATAATCCGATATTGGGGCACGAAGCTCTTCCGCAAAACCGGTTCCAAGTATGGCATCAATAATTAAATCATACTTTTGTTTTGGTGGTTCAACTGAATGTGTGAGTGTAATATTTTTCTTTACGCACTGTTCATAATAAAATAATGAATCACCTTTAATTTCATTTTTAGTGGGAATAATAAATAAATATAAATTTAATCCAATTTCCTGTAAATCAAGTGCTGTTTTATATCCGTCGCCCGCATTATTACCTTTACCACAAATTATCGCAACTTTTGGATTATGAATTCCGGCAAGCATATTTTGCACATATTCCGCAACAGCAGAACCCGCACTACCCATTAAATCAATACCAGGGATACCCATATTTTCTATGGCTATCCTATCAAGTTCCTGAGCCTGCTCTTTAGTTAATAGCTTCATAATTATACCTCTAACACCGCAAAAGCAATAGCATATTCATCAGTATGTGAAATTGAAACTTTGCATCGAAATCGTAACTCATTGCTTAACAGTAAATTTACTTCCGGTTTATGATTTTTACCCGAAATTATTTCAATTGATTTCATATTTACAAAATCAATTTTTTCGGAGGATAATAATGCCTTTGTTATTGCTTCTTTAGCAGCAAATCGACCTGCAAAATGGATAAACGAATCAACTTTATTATTGCAATAATTGATTTCATTTTCTGTGAATATACGATTTATGAATTTATCGCCCTGCGAAGAATTAATCGTTTTTTTTAATCTTAGAATAGAAACAATATCCGTTCCAATAAAAAGATCAGACACCGTTTAACTCATCGACAATATGCACAACTTCATAAATATCATCAACTTCCCAATCAGCTCCGGAATGTTGAATGTCAGAAGTATCTCCGTAGCGTGCAAATACCGTTTTAATGCCAACTTGATTTGCACCAACTACATCTCTTTCCGGCCAATCTCCAACCATTAAAGCTTCATCAGGGTTAATGTCAAGTCGTTTTAATGTCATCTTAAACAGTATTGGAGATGGTTTGTGAATTTTTGTATCATCAAATGTTAGCACAACATCAAATATATGATGTAGATTAAGATAATATATTCTCATCCACGCCTCCCTGCTTGGAGCATCTGATACAACAGCAATCTTGATCCCGTGTTTTATCAAATGTATTAGAGTCCTTTGCACATTTGGATAAACCAATAATGAGGAATCCTTTGCACGTCGGTACGCGACAATGGCTGCAGCAAGTAATTTATTGCTTATCATACCAGTTTTATATTTTAGAAAATCATCAAATATTAATTGATATTCCTAACCTTTTTGATGATAAATTGTAAAAATGAATTCGTATGCTTCTTTTTCATCGCAATCGAGGCCGGCTTCAATCATTGCACTTACTGCAGCACGTACTCCATGCTCCTTCATTTTTTTGAAATCAAGGAGTGTGTTATCAAGGTCAAATATTACAGCCTTGATCATTATATATTAATAATCAATAATTGAATTGAAGATTAGTTTTGATACCTATGCGGATTCCTAATCTTATCTATTTCATACTCGGCAAATGTTTTCCAAGTACGATCACCGCGCGCTTTCTCTAAAGCATTCAAAGCGGCTGTTTTATTTCCAGTTTCAGCGCAGTATTCAGCGATTCCCATCTCCAACCATGCTCCACCAAATTTATCATCTAAATCAAGTGATTTTCTAGCTGCACTTTTAGCTTCTATGCAATTCCCTAAAATATTATGGACATGAGCAATTTTAAACCATGCTTGTGAATTTTTCCGATCTAACGACGTTGCCAATTCCAAATTGGCTAAAGCTTGATCATATTCTTTATTATCGATATTAATAGCGGCTAATGTAATATACGGTGTTGCATATGAACCGTCAACTTGAATAGCTTGTTGACAAGATGATTTGGCTTGGTCAAGTTTTCCTTTTGCGTAATAGATGTCTCCCATGGCACAGTAAGCCTTTGCATAGCCGGGATTATTATCGATGGTTTTTTGGAAGGCAATAAGCGCTCCTTGATCATCACCATCAGTCTTTTTCGCTAAACCCAAGCCGTACCATCCTTGATAAAAATCAGGTTTTGCTTCAACAGCTTTTGAATAAGCATTAACTGCGGCACGGATATTTTTTAATCGAGTTTCTACCTGACCAATTTGATAATGAGCTTGATAAAGTGAATTGTCAATTATTACTACTTTTTTAAAGTTATCTAAAGCATTATTATAGTCACGACGACGATAAAAATCCATTCCTGCATTATACATAGTTCCGGCAGCGCTTTTTAGTGCTTTTTGAGTATTTTCATGTTTATCGTTAACTACTAATGCTTTGTTAAAATATTCCACAGCTTTATCATAATCACCTTCTCGCATTTTAACGACACCCAAACTATAAATTGCTTCGGTCATATAAGGATATTTTTTAACCACTTGATTATATGAAGAAAATGCATGGGCAAATTCCCCGGCATCCAATTCGCGAGCACCTTGTGACATAAATTTATTTACTTCATTTAACTCATCGTATTGATTACGATACTCTTGATTTTCCGGGTCAATTTCAATTGCGCGGCGTAAAAAATCCTTGGTTTTATCCATATCACCATTTCTGACATTCACCTTCGCCAGTTGAATCATTGTTGGAGCATGGACGGCATTAATATTTAGTATTGATAAGAATATACTTTCTGCTGAGTCCCAGTCATTGATTTGTATAGCTTTGAGTCCTTTGGAGTATAGCTCATCAACCTCACCATTTTGGGCAAAGGAAAAACCTATAAGTAATACTAACATAATTAACAATTTAGTTGTCTTCATTTATCAACCTCTCATTTGTTCAAATTTTGTACCGAAGGCGGGACTCGAACCCGCACCTCCATAGGAGACTACCCCCTCAAGATAGCGTGTCTACCAGTTCCACCACTTCGGCAATATTATTCGATACCGTTATCTATCGGCACCGTAGTCGGTAACGACAGATCAGCTCCTGGAGTTACAATTTGATTTTCTGCCTCTTGTTTCAAAATCGAATCAGGCTCTACTGCAGATGGTGCACTTACTAAACTAATTACCACTGCTAATCCTAAAAATATAGCCGCTAAATAAGTTGTAAGTTTGCTTAAAAATGTACCGGCTCCGCGACCACCTAAAAGTGCACTGGTTGCACTGCTGCCAAAAGTCCCTGACAAACCGCCACCCTGGCTTGCCTGCATTAAAATTACTACTACTAGTAGAACGCTAACAATTGTATGTATTACTATTAAGAATGCTTGCACGTCTAACCTTTTAATTTTTTATTAACTGTTAAAATTATTTCTTTAAACGGATCTATTTTTAAACTTGCACCACCAATCAGAAATCCGTTTACATCTTCTATTTCAAATAATTCGCCG
>JAHJCW010000122.1 GCA_018812885.1 bacterium
CTATTGGTTTCATTAACTTGTGGTATTTGTCCGCCATTTATCAGGGAAATATTTTCTTCTTTTTGATGAGTCAATCGCGGTACTTTATACCAATTAACTAAATTGATACCGCTATCATCTTCATTGTGGGCAAATAAAACCGAACCGTCCATCGTTGCATTTTTACCTACTAAAATTGAGAAACAATTATATTGAGAATTATCATCTTGTGGAAAAATGAAATGAAAAATAAATAAAAATAATATTAGTGATAATTTGATGTACTTTTTTATCATATTGATAAAGGAATTATTTCTTCACAATCTCTGATAATTCAATTATAACATCAGGAGCATGAAATACAGCATTTTTATATTTTTCATCAATTTCATTTAAGAATTTGATGAAATATACACCTGTATAATTTGTACTTTTAGTGGCAGTTTGGAGATCAGGATTTACTGTAGTAACTGTTCCGCCAGATGCAGAGGTTCTTGTATTAAATGATACTCCTCTCTCAGGCCGGACACTATGTTCATCAAAATGTCTTTCTTCATTTACAATCGCAAAGTATTCATAGCCCATTTCTTTAGTCAATTCTGCACAACGGTACATTAAATAATTTTGAATCTTTTCCGGTTTAGAATGCTGATTTCCTGCAAATTCAACTCTATATAGATTATTCAGTATTTTTTCTTCGGAATAACCGCCCAACGCACCTTTTGGTTGGTAGGGAGTGGAGCAAGCGATTAGAAATATTACTACTATTACTATTAGCAAAGCGGAAGAAGAAGTTTTTCTCGCAACATTGTTTTCACTAAACGTACGCATCATAACTTTTTTATCTCCTTAAGAGCTTTGATATATACATTCTTCACTCCATTATTTTTTTCTGTCTCAATTAATTCATGGAATTTCATGGCTAATTCCTTTTGTTTGTTAGAATTGTATTTTGCGATTTCTGTAAGGGCAAAAGCAGCACACCATCTAACAACAGTGCTTTTGTCTTTTAGGTTTTTAAAAAGATTTGGAATTGCTTTTTCAACTTTTTCAGGATATTTTTTAGCAATATTTCCAATTGATTCAGGGCAACCCCATTTTACTCTTGGAGCTTTGTAATCTATATATTCAATTAATACATCTATATACTGAATCACCAGTTCAGGTTTCTCTTTTGAAACAAACTTCATCACTTCTGCTGCAGTCCCCTTTTCAACATCTGAACCGTTTTTTAATAGTTCAAATAATTGCGCCACAAGTTTTTTATCACTTCCAACTTTCTCTGTTATCAAGGTGACTTTTTCCTTGTGCTTTTTATCTGAAACCAATATTTCTTGAACGATATTGGTCATAAGATTTCTCCTTTGTCAAGTATTGTATAATTCTAATTTAAGCAGGTCTATAATTGCAAACATTTTTTAAAATTTAAAAAGAATTATTTTACTTCTGAACCTGATCCTAATAATATAGCTACGCCTTTGGTGCTTTCATTACTCTCGAGGATAATTTTAATTATCATTGTCAATGGTACGGAAAGCAGCATTCCGATGGGTCCCAATACCCATCCCCAAAAGATTAATGATACAAATACAACTAAACTTGATAATCCCAATCCTTTCCCAAAAATCTTCACTTCAAGAATTGAGCCATAAATTGTATTGGCGACTAAGAATCCAATCGCTGTTAAAATTGCTTTACCGACACCAAATTGTATTAGCGCTAAAATTATCGGTGGAACCGATGCTAACAGGGAACCGATATTTGGTACGAAATTCAACAAGAATGCCAGTAATCCCCATAGTATAGGAAAATCTATACCAAGAATCCAAAGCCATAGAAAAATCGTGAAACCGGTACTGATACTGATCAATGTTTTGATACCTAAGTATTTATTTACGTTTTTGATTACATCGGTATATTGGGAAAGTGGTGAATCGGGTTTTCCTATCGCATTGCGAATTTTACCGGGCAGGGAAGATGCCTCCAATAAAATAAATATTACCATCAATACTATCAAAAATGAATTTGTGAGAATATTACCGATACTCGCAATCATGTTTGATACTACCTTCATCGCAATTGCAGGATCTAGGTATTGCCCGATTACTTCGTCGGGTGTTTCGATTGGCAATGTTTTAATCCATACTTCAGCTTGCTTTGATAGAACTGTAAGTCTTTCCTGATAAAATGGGAGCTTATTGGAAAAATCGCTTAATGCGCCGGTAATTAAAGCAGCAAATACCCATCCCAAAATTACTATTGCAAAAACGACTATAATTACTGATAGGAATTGAGGAACTTTTTTACTTTGCAACCACAAGAGCGGGGGAATGCAGATTATCGCTATAAATGCTGCGAGCAGGAATGGAACAATTAACGGCGCGGCGGCACGCATGCCCGCGACAATTATTACAAAACTCGCCAAGCCGATTAAAGCTTTTAGTGCAACGGATGTTTTTGGCGGTGACTTCATCACCTAATTTTAGTAGGAGAATTATGAAAATTACAAGCGGAATAGGATATTAGGAAAATGTTGAATATTGAGTTTTAAATCTTAAATAATCAATCTTCAATTTCCGATGGTTTCCATCCAAATTGTTCAAGATCAATTCTATTTTTATTGTCAAATATAATTCCTTCATTCTTTAGTAACGAATATTGAATTTTGAATCCGTCACTCTGCTCAGGGAAACTTATTTTTCCTTTACTGTTTATCACACGAAACCATGGTATCTCGGTACCCTCTTTCAGTGTAGCTAATGCGAATCCTACTAATCGTGGGTTTTGTGTTCCCGCAATAGTTGCGATTTGTCCATAAGTGGCAACCTTTCCTTTAGGAATTTGTTTAACAATATCTAAGATTATTCTAAATAATTGACCTTGTAGTTTATTCAAAGGTTAATGCGTTTAAGTGTTTATGTGTTAAAAGAAATTTTGAATGTTGAGTGTTAAATTTTAAATGTTCAATCTGTGTCATCTGCGTTCTATGTCACAATTCGAGTTATATTTTTTTCTGTGCTCTTTGTGGTTGAAATATCTTTGTGTCTTGGTGTCTTCGTGGTAAATTTTACTCCACGAAATAATTTATAATTTCAATTGTTACTTTTTCAATTATAACCGGCTCTTTGGGAGTATGAAAAGCGATATTATTTTCTTCACCAACGAATTGTTCGACTATTTCAACGTTACCAATATTCTCTAACACATCGTATCCTTCCATAAGCTGACCAAAAACGGTGTATTTACCATCAAGATGTGGTCTTGGTACAAGACAAATATAAAATTCCGTACTGCCGCTATTTGGATCTTCACTTCGTGCTAAGCCAACTGTTCCAACTATATGTGGGTATTGATTAAATTCAGCTACAACGGTTGGTACATCATTTTCACCACCGTCACCGGCCTGAATTACGTGGTCTTTAACAACACGGTAAAATGTTAGACTATCATAAAAACCTTCATTAACAAGTTTTTTAAATTGTGCTGTGGTTAAGGGTGCTTCATCGTCAAAAAACCTGAATGTCATGTTTCCATGATTTGTTTGCAATCTGA
>JAHJCW010000123.1 GCA_018812885.1 bacterium
TCTAAATTCCGGGGTATACATAAAAGTTTGTTCTATCTGCATTTGAAAGAAAGTGAATTTAGATTTAATTATAGGCATGAAAATATCTATCAAACTATGCTCAAAATCTTTATAAATAAACCGCTCAACTAGTCTTGACCCTTTTCTTTTATCGGCATTGAGTTTTAGAAATGCTTTTTCAGCTTCTAAATCCTTCGGACAAACATTAAAATATGTGAAATTCGGATTCTTTAAAATTTTAAAAAATCTTTTAGCATCTGAAACCCTTTGATTTCTTAATTCAATTTTTGCATTTGATTCTTTTTGGCTCATCATGCAAAATTCTTATTTCCTTCTTGAGCAAGTTCCCTTACTGCCACCACCCAAAATAATCATCATTCCGAAAATGAATCCGAAATTATACCAAGCGCCATTATTGTGGACTTCATATACAGTAACATTATCATTAAATAATGAAATGATAAATGTGACTATGGCTATCAACCCATGCCATAATCCTTGCCAAAATCCGGCTACTTCACCTTGTGCATTGGCAGAATTAATTAGGTCATTTGCTCCGGCTGTACACGCTGTTAAAATCATTAAAATAAATGATAATAGAATTAAGAGGATTTTTTTGTTCATGATGTTCTCCGTTTATTCTACAAAAATATTTACTTTAGCTTTTTTAATAATCTCTCCAATTATCACTGCTTTTATTTCTGATAATTCATTGAATTTAGAGATATATTTTTCAGCTTTTTGTGCTTGTAAGGAAATAAGTAAACCACCGGAAGTTTGGGCATCAGCTAATAGTATTTTATCTATATCCATTAATTGTTCACCGAACTGTACTTTGTCTTTAACAAATTTTAAATTACGTTTAGTGCCGCCTGGTACTGTGCCTTGTTCCGCAAGTATTTTTACCGAAGGTAAAAATGGCAATGCCGAGTAATCAATTTTAGCTGAAACGCAACTTGCCTCACACATTTCTGAGAGATGCCCAAGTAAGCCAAATCCGGTTACATCCGTAGCGGCATTCACGCCGATTTCCTTCATCACTTCTGCAGCTAATTTGTTGAGTGTTGCCATGGATTGAGCTGACTTTGCCATTGCTGTTTTATCTGCCATTCCCCGTTTTACCGCAGTGGCGATTATTCCTGTGCCAAGCGGTTTGGTGAGTATCAACTTATCTCCGGGCTGGGCATTGCTGTTGGTGATCAAGTTATCTTCGTCAACTTCACCGGTAACAACTAAACCGTATTTTGGTTCGGGGTCGTCAATGCTGTGTCCACCTACAATTGAAATGCCGGCTTCTTCAGCTTTATCGATGCCTCCTTGTAAAATTTTAGTTAAGTCCGATTTTGGCAAAGTGTTTATCGGAAAACCGATTATGTTCAGTGCAAATAGGGGAGTGGCGCCCATCGCGTAAATATCCGATAGAGAATTGGCGGCAGCAATTTGTCCAAATGTATATGGATCATCATCGATTGGCGTGAAAAAGTCAACGGTTTGTACTAGCAATCTGCCACCGCTGAGGCGCACCACTGCCGCATCATCCTTATCATCGTATCCGACGAGGATGCGTTCATCTTTTTTTGACTTTAGCGTACCCAATACTTGGGCCAGGTCTGCCGGACCTATTTTACAAGCTCAACCGGAGCCGTGCGTAAGTGTGGTTAGTCGTATTTTTTCTATTTTATCCATAATAGGTTAATTGTTAAGGTAGAATTTGCCGGAAATTTTACTGAAATAGCAAACTATACGTTTTTAACGAGCTGTTTTATATCATCAATACTTGTGATCTTTTTATCCGCCAAATATTCAAGATGAATTGATTTGAAGATCGAAGTTATTTGAATATTTTCCACATAATCTTTCAGTGAAATCGGAATATGATTTGTCTTGTATATCAATAGATCAAAAGGATAGCTAATTTCAGTCGGTTTCAATGATGAAATTGTGAGTTGATTTTCATACAATTCACTGCGTCTAAATTGGATCTTCTTTATGTCAATGTTATCGTCGAATTCCCATGGTGCAACAACTCCCGCGATCGATTTTAGATAGTCATAACCTTCTTTAAAGTGTGCTAAGAAATTATTAGCATATTTACCGTGTCCCAGTTCGGAATATAATGTTTCCTTAATCGATTTATTCATCTTTTCAAGGTAGAGTTTCCACATTGAAAAATGTGAGCGGTATAAAAAATATCCAAACGATGTTCGGAATGAATTAGGTGCCGTAAAAAATGATTTCACTTCATATGATTTCTTCTTCAATTCGTTCCTGAATTCGCTTGGGAAAAGATGTATTGAAAAAGGAA
>JAHJCW010000124.1 GCA_018812885.1 bacterium
CCCCCAATAAAATTGGCGTGTACGGATTTATATTGGTACTTTGGGGAATGTATTATCTGTCGTTTATTTTTGTCGTAAATAGTATTAATCTAGGTTTGAACTGGGTTGATTCCGGTGTATTATTTCTTCTTCTGTCATTAGCTATCTCCATTCCGGCTGCTCCGGGGTATATTGGTACATATCATGCTACAGGTGTTGCAGCATTAACTAATATCTACAGTATAGGATTAAGCGAAAGTCAGGCTTTTATAGTTTTAGCACATGCAATAAATTTTATACCGATTGTTATAGTTGGCGCAATATTTTTCTTGCGTAACTCAGTTAAGTTTTCAAAATTAAAATCATTAGAGATTGTTGAATCATGAAAAAATATGATACTATATTTTTAGATCGTGATGGCACGCTAAATTTTGATCCGGGATTCGTACAGAATGTTGATCAATTTAAATTTTACAATTTTACAATACCGGCATTAAGGATTTTATCGGAACATGGAAATAGATTTTGTATTGTCAGTAATCAATCAGGAGTCAGCAGAGGTTTAATTGATATTAATGACCTACGAGAAATAAATAGCTATATCCGCAGAGAATTCATAGCTAATCAAATAAATCTTCTTGAAATATATTACTGCACAGATAGCCCTGAGAAAGAAACCAATCGTCGCAAACCCGGAACAGGAATGTTTTTAGATGCCGCCGATGATTACAACATCGAATTAAATAAATGTCTAATGATCGGAGATTCTGAAAAAGATTTAATTCCGGCTCACAATTTAGGGATGGATTCAATGTTAGTTTTGACAGGAAATGGGCATTTAACTATAGATATAATTGAGCCATTAGATAAACCGACTTTTGTTGTTGAAAATATTCTAGAAGGCGCAAAATTACTCATAAAAGAATAACTAGTATGATTAAGAATATCGGAATATTATATGGTGGAGTATCGGCGGAAAAGGAGATTTCTTTTAAGACTAGTGAAGCTGTCAATAATGCCTGTAAAGAATTAGGTTATAATACAATACTTTTAGAAATTGATGGTAATATGCACAATTTAATTCCAAAATTAATGGGAATTGATTTTGTGTTTATAGCCTTACATGGCGGAAAAGGTGAGAATGGCGTGATACAGGGGTTACTAGATTCTCTTAATATTCCATATAATGGTTCAGGTGTGCTTGCATCGTCACTTGGAATGGAAAAATCCCTTACGAAACAATTAGCAAAGAGCTTTGGAATTCAAACACCATATTGGAAGATATTTAAAGATGTTAATGATAGTAAAAATTATATTCCTAATAGATTCCCTGTTGTCGTTAAACCGTCGGCTGATGGCAGTACTATCGGACTTACCATTGTAAAAGAAAAAAAAGAATTAGCTACTGCAACTCAACTGGCTAATAAGTACGATGGTCATATCATGATCGAAGATTATATTGAAGGAAGGGAGCTCACTGTAACAGTAATTGGACAAAAAGTATATCCAATTGTTGAAATAATTCCAAAACATAAATTTTATGATTACGAATGCAAGTATCAAAAAGGAATGAGTGAATATATTTGTCCTGCAGAATTGTCAAAAGAATTGACAGGCAAAATTCAAAATAGCGCACTAGACATTTTTAACATATTACACTGCAGTGGATATGCACGCGCTGATTTTATCTTAGATAAAAACAATAATCCGTGGTTTTTAGAAATTAATACTTTACCGGGGATGACGGCTACGAGTTTAGTGCCAAAATCAGCGATCTCAGCCGGTATTTCATTTAATGATCTCATTCAAATGATTATTAACGAATCTCTTAAAAAATGAAACAGTGGATTGCCATTTATACCAAACCTCGCCATGAGAAAAAAGTTTTAAGTCAATTTGAATTAAAAGGAATTGAATCGTACCTTCCGTTGATTCGACAAAAACATCGCTGGAGTGATAGAATGAAATGGGTTGAAGCTCCAATTTTTAATAGTTATATTTTTGCTCATGTTGAATTAAAAGATAATTTGGAGGTCTTACAAACTCGTGGAGTACATAATATTGTAAAATTCCAAAACAAAATTGCTGTCATACCCGATATCCAAATAACTAATTTGAGAAAAATGATTGAAGGCGGATTTGATCCATATCCATCAGACTATTTCGCAATTGGTGATGAAGTTGAAGTGACAGGTGGACCGCTAAAAGGAATTAATGGAATTGTATCACGTACTGACACACCTGATAGATTGATTATAAAAATTGATGCAATACAGCATGCTGTAGCAGTTCAAATTGAGCGTAAATTTTTAAAACCGATTAAAGTATACCATGCCAATTAAGTTCTACAACACACTCACCAAGCAAAAAGATGAATTTCAGCCAATCAGGAAAGGTGAAGTGAAATTATATACTTGCGGTCCAACAGTATACGACACAGCACATATCGGAAATTTCCGAACTTTTTTATTTGAAGATCTATTAAAAAGATATTTAATACTGAAAGGCTATCAAGTTACTCACGTGATGAATCTAACAGATGTAGATGACAAAACTATTTTACGCTGTAATAGTGATCATATTTCAATTCATGATCTTACTGAAAAGTATATCAAATTGTTTTTTGATGATTTACATAGATTAAAAATTATACCTGCCGATTTTTATCCAAAAGCTACCGAACACGTTCCTGAAATGATTGATATGGTAAAAAAACTGATAGATAATGGGTATGCCTATAAGTCAGAGGATAATTCGATTTATTTTAATATTAAAAAATTTGAAAAGTATGGCAAATTAGCTAATTTGAATTTTGCGGAACAGAAGACAACACAGCGCATAGCAACTGATGATTATTCCAAAGATCATCCGCAGGATTTTGTTTTATGGAAAGCATGGAAAAAAGAAGACGGTAAGGTTTATTGGGAATCACCCTGGGGCAAAGGCAGACCTGGATGGCATATCGAATGTTCGGCAATGTCTAATAAATATTTAGGTGAAAATTTTGATATTCATTGCGGTGGAGTTGATAATATATTCCCTCATCACGAAAATGAAATTGCTCAATCTGAGTGTGCAAATAATAAGCCGTTTGTGAATTATTGGCTACATAGCGAGCATCTTTTAGTTGATGGTCGAAAGATGAGTAAATCTGCCGGTAATTTTTATAAAATTTCCGATTTAACTGATATGGGTTTTACACCGGAAGCATTACGTTATTTGCTATTGAGCGGACATTATCGTACAAATATTAATTTTTCTGTAGATAAAAAGCACGAAGCACTAAAAGTAATTCAACGGATAAATGATTTTTATAAACGATTATTAGATTTGTCCTCAAATTGTAATAAAACCGACGAACTACCGGAAGCATATAATTTATTTATAAAAGCATTAGATGATGATCTTAACACACCGGAAGCATTAGCAGTATTTTTTGAATGGATGAGAAATACTAATGCGCATATAGATAACAATATATTATCTGACAAAGATATTATCTATGCCATTAATTTTATTGACGAAGTCAACGTCGTATTTGATTTACTTATCTCAAGAGGATTTCGTATTCCAACAAAAATTGTAGACTTAGCAAATCAGCGTCAAACAGCAAGAATAAATAAAGATTGGATCAAAGCTGATTCAATTCGCGATCAAATTCTGAAATTGGGTTGGATCATTGAGGATGCACCCCACATAGGATATAAGCTAAAGTCTGTATTAGAAAAATAAAATATATCCATAGTCTATGTACTGATTTATATGAAGCATTTTAAATGCATTTCTACAGATTAATATCAGATAATATTGAAGAGGCAAAAGGAAGTTGCATTGCATTGCTTGGCGGAGGCGGTAAGACAGCCTTACTCCACAAATTAGCTAATGAACTTTCACAATATTATCCGGCAGTTTTACAAACTTCATTGACAAAAACCGCTTTTCACCCTTCAGATAAGCCATTAATATTAAATGAAATAGATTTTGATAAATTAGTATCGCTAAAATTTGATAGGAACCCATTATTTATAATCGGTGAAAAGATTAATAATGAAAAATTAAAAGGTATCTCTGAGACCGATTTGGCTATTATTAGACATCAATTCGATATAACAATTTTTGAATGTGACGGAGCAAAGAATAAACCACTTAAGGTACATACCAATTATGATCCGAACGTACCGAAATTTACTACACACGTTATAATTATTGTGGGTGCGGATGTTGTAAATACAAAAGTTAGCAATGGTCTGGTTCACCGCCCTGAATTGTTCTGCAAGATATGGAATGTGGAGAATGATTATCAATTAGATATAGATTTTATTGCCAAAGTATTGACTACTAAAAAGGGTTATTTATCGAAATTGAATCATAATGCAGAAATTTCCTTTTTTGTGAATAAGTGGGATAATCATCAGAAAAATGCCGAAAACCTAGCAATAGCTATTTTTAAAAAAACCGGAAAGCTTACTTTTTATGGCAGCGTTCAAAATAAAATATTGAGGCAGGTGATAAAATAATGAAAATCGCTATGATTATAACTGCTGCGGGAATGTCAACTAGGCAAATAGAAAATAAACTATTAATCCGTTCATGTAATGAGACGATAATTGAAAAAACCATCAATAAATTTTTAAACAATAATTTAGAAATATTTGTAATAGTTGGGTATCAAAAGGAATTGATAGTTCCTATTATAGCAAATCGTTTTAGAAATGATATTCAAATTATTGATAATAAGGACTATGATAGCGGAATTGCTTCATCGCTTAAAGCAGGTATTTCGGTTGCAGGGGGAAACTATGATTATTATGGATTCTGCAATGGCGATAAACCATTTATCAAAGTAAAAACTATTAAAAGTATGTTGAAATATTTATGGAAAAACAAACCATTAATTTTAGTACCGAAATATCAAGAGCTAAGTGGCCACCCAACTTTTTTTTCAAAAGATTTTATCAAAGATTTTAACTTAATTTCCGGTGATACAGGTGGACGAGAAGTAATAAATAAATATCTGAGTGAAGTAACCTGTTTACCGATTAATGACGAGGGTATTATTTTAGACATGGACAAATATCTTGACAATAAAGATGTGTAAAACCTGCAAGGTCAAAAAATATGAATATTTTCAATAGAAATACCGTATTAATTCGTGGCGCAGGCGAAATGGCGAGTGCAGTTGCAGTTGTTTTACATCGTGTTGGTTTTCCAGTATTAATGACAGAATTAACAATTCCATTGGCAATACGCCGTACTGTTTGTTTTAGTGATGCAATGTTAAATAGAACTGCCGAAGTTGAAGGAATTCAGGCAGTTAAAGCTGACATCAATAATTATCTAGATATTTTAAGGAATATAAAAATTCCGGTGTTAATCGATTCGGTTGAAATAATCAAAAATATCAAACCGGAATTTTACATTGATGCGCGTATGATAAAAACACCGGTAATTGACAACAGTTCATTAGCACAATTCACTATCGGATTAGGTCCGGGATTTACTGTAGGAGAGAATTGTGCTGCCGTCATCGAAACAATGCGCGGACATAATCTCGGAAGAGTGATTTGGCAAGGTAGTGCTTCGCCAAATACCGGAGTGCCGGGTAAGATTGGTGGTGAAAGCGCCAAGCGAGTTGTGTATTCACCCGGAGTTGGAAATATTAAATGGTTAGTGAATTTTGGCGAAATTGTGGAGCAGAATCAAGTATTAGGAAAAATCGGAGAAATTGAAATAAAATCGCACATTAGTGGAATGGTTCGCGGGTTAATTTCACCTAAAGTAAATATAATAAAAGGAATGAAAGTCGCGGATGTTGATCCGCGTGGTAAGGAAATAAATTATACTACAATCTCCGATAAAGCACACTGTGTTGGGCGCGGTGTTTTGGAAGCGATCATGGTTCATTTGAATCAATAATTAATATGGAAATACGCACATTAGAGAAAATCATTAGTTTTGATATTTCCGGGAAAGCTGCGCTTTGCACGCAAGTTGAATGGCGTGGTTCAGTACCTCGCAAAGATTATCCAATGATGCTAGTTGATGAAAAGTGTGAAATAATCGGGACAATTGGTGGGGGCGCTTTGGAGCATTCAGTTATCGAATTAGCTCAGAACATTATTAAAACCGGTAAACCGGTATTAAAAACATTTGATTTGACCAATAAGGATGTGACTAAGTCCGGCAGTATTTGCGGTGGCAGTACCACAATATTGATTGAGCCATATACTAAAGAAATTCAAAATATATTAAGATCAATAGTTGCAGATAAAATAAATAGTAACAATATCTTAATTACAAGAATATTTTCGCATATCGATGTGAAAGTTGAGCGGATAAGAATCACAAAAGACTTCCATTTAACTTTTCCCAAGAAAATTGTCAGAGCAATTGATGAGGTTATAGAGCAAAATAAATCAAAGTCTATAAAATATAATGATGAAATATTTTTAATCCAAAATATTGGAAATCGTCCTATTTTGCATATTTTTGGTGCAGGTCATGTTGGCAAAGCGGTGGCGGATTTGGCGCATTTTATTGAACTTGAAACCAAAATTTATGATGAACGCCAAGATTTGGCAAATAGTGAACGTTTCCCATTTGCATTGCAAATTAATAATAATGATATATCAAAAATAATTAAGAATACAAATATAGCTCAAACCGACTATGTTTTGGTGGCAACACGTGGACATCAACATGATTTTGAATTAATGCGTTGGTTGTTAAATATCAAAATTGATTATTTGAGCCTTATGAGTAGTAATAAGAAATGGCAATTGCTATCACAAGCTTTAGTTAATGATGGATTTACGCAGAATCAAATAAATAATGTTCATTCACCGGTTGGGCTTGATGTTGGCAGTGAAACTGTGCCGGAAATTGCGGTAAGTATCATTGCGGAAATTGTAAATCATTATCGTAGCGGCGCAAAATCCGCGATTTCACTTTCGAAAGCATATGAATAATACTATATTAAAAAATGGATTAGTAATTCATTCTGATGGGCAAAAGCGCGAAGATATTCTGATTGAAAATGATAAAATATCCGCTGTTGGCGATGTTCAGGACGTTGTTACTGATATTAAGGTAATTGACTGTACTAATCGATTAATATTCCCCGGAATTATTGATGCCCACACTCATATGGGCATTCCAATTAAGGGCGGAAATTCCGTCGATGATTTTGAAAGCGGTTCCAAATCAGCGCTTAATGGTGGTGTTACAACAATAATTGATTTTACGGTTTTAGGAAAAAATCAAACATTGTGGGAGAGCATTTTAGAACGTCATAAACATGCTGAAAAATCAGTGATTGGCTATGATTTACACTGCAATATAACGCGATTTGATAAAAATATTTTAAAAGAGATACCAAAAATAATTAATAAAGGGATTACCAGTTTCAAAGTATTTACTACCTACAAAGAAGCCGGAATGATGTTGACATATAATGAGATAGAGAAAGTTGCGAGAGTTGTATCTGATAATGGTGGAATATTAATGGTTCACGCTGAGGATAATAACGTTATCGAAAAAGCATCAACACCATTAATTGAACAAAATTTAACTGATCCAAAATATCACGCTATTGCTCGACCGGCGGAAGCTGAAAAAATTGCGGTCGAAAATATCGCAAATATTGCGGAAAAAACCGACTGTGAATTTTACATAGTTCACTTAAATACTGCTAGAGGATTAAAAATTGCCAAGCAGAGTAATAAGATATTTGTTGAGACATGTCCGCAATATTTACTATTAGACGATTCTATTTATGAACGCGAGAACGGACAAATGTTTGTAGCAAGCCCACCATTGCGTAAACCAAGTGATTGTGAGGCACTTTGGAACGGAGTAATTGACGGCTCCGTTGACGTAATTGCCACCGACCACTGCCCGTTTATGTTAAAAGATAAACCAAAGGGAATTCCATTTCAAAACATTCCCAATGGAATGGGCGGAGTAGAAACACTTTTTCCAGTAATGTTGGCACAATTTAGAGAACGTAAAATTGATCTCAGCCGATTGGTTCAGCTGATGAGTACAAATCCCGCTAAAATATTTAATTTATATCCACAAAAAGGAACAATTTCCGTTGGTGCGGATGCAAATATAGTTATCGTAAATCCTGATGATATTTTGGATAACTGGACTGATAAATTAGTATCAATCACCGATTGGAACGCTTACTCAGAATTTCCGGCAGTTTTTCCGGAAAAAGTATTTAACCGTGGAAAATTAATTTCCTAAATCAGTAATAAGTAAATAATCGTTGTCAGTCTATTGATAATTATTATTTGGTTTTACTTATTTTAGAGTTGTTTCTATACTCTAATGCAATAAAATAAAATGCAGCACAGGCAAAGTTGAACCATGCTTCACAAGCAAATATTCTTCGAATAAGCATATCGTTAACTTCATCTGTGGTAAGCATACGAATACCGGAATAGAAAGCACCAATAATAAAATGAGTAAAAATCGCAAAGTGTATCCAATTTGCCCACTTTGTGTCATTTTTATATTTTTTCCATAAACCAATTATTATAAAAATAGATAAAATAACGTACAAAATAAACTTTGACCACTCGGCTGCTGTTGTATAAAACATTTCCATAAGTTTAAATCCTATATTTGATTAATTATTCCATATACCTGTGGAGGAGTAAGGTATTCCGGAAACCTGTTTAATAATTTTTTCCGTACCGTATAACAATAATGACATTCATCAATAAACTTATCATTCAATTTGACATCATAAATTTGTGCTAATTCATAAGGCCCGTCGGCGCTGAGTGGTCCGCAAATCGGGTGCTTTGATGCATCATATTCATTTATTATCTGAGATAATGGTTTTTGCCACATATTTCCAATGCTAATCCCCTGACAGACCTGAACATTTCCGAAACTATCAATATGTACGCGTGTCGGCGTTACAAGCTCCTCGTGTTTACATTCAATAAAATTCTCTACTGATTTAGTTGGTAAGCCGTTAGCTAGTTTTTCTACTGCACGACCTTTAAACAAAGCGCCGCCTCCCACAACCGGAGCTCCCTTATCATCTGAAGGTGCTTGTATAGAGGGCTTCTCAATGCAAATTGAATTTACTGAAAATCCAAGTTCATTTGCCGCTTCTGTTGCAAATTTTGCCGAATTTTCATCCGTATCGTCTTGATGAAAGGAGTCAGCGCTTAGACTCAAATCATCAATACCACTATCAATAATTGGTTTTAACCATAACTTGGCATCTTCTATTGTGGTAGCCCAATAATTATTAGTAACGATACCGGTTTTAAAACCCATCGCTTTAGCGAGCTGTAATCCTTTCAACATAATTGGATAATAAAGAAAAGGTTCACCGCCTTCAAAGTAAATCCATTCCACAGTTTTTATATTTTTTGCATCTTTCAGAACTTTTTGTATTTGATCTAAAGTGAAAGTTCCCTCGGTATTAGGACTGCAATAAAGAAAACAATGGTCACATTCGTAATTACAGGTGTAAGTAAGGAGAAAATGTATTTGTTCAAGCATATTTAATCTACTTTCAAATGATAGAATTCAATTAAGTACTTTGTTAAACATTTACTATTAATTGTATAAAAAAAGTATCCCTTTATTTAGATTCTTTTGAGTTAAACTCAACAAGTTTATCCCAATCAATTTCACCGGTACTCTTACAGAAATCTGTAGCGAATTCTTTTGTAAAAAGATTAATTTTTTGAGCATATGATTTATGGAACAAATTATTCTTTTCTTTTGCATTATGCCCTAAAGGTTCAATGATTGACTTATATAGTTCAGAATCACCAGATATAAATTCCCAAAAAGCTTGTCCACAGATTTTATAATAATCACCTTTCTTTTGATACTTATTTCTTTTTGTTGTTTTCCCATAACAACAGCCATTAATTGCAGTTACGGAGATATTAGCACCAGATGTTTTAAATATTTTTCGAGCAGAATTAAAATTGTCTAACATTTTCTTAACTTGGCTGTCATTTCCCCAATTTGGACCGGATTTAATTGATACAATATATAGATTATTCTCATTATCAAATTCTAAATCAATACCGGGTATTCCTGATTTTCTTCCACTATAGACTTTGTTATTAATAAATATTGCTAAACCCTCCAACCAATCACCAAATATACCTTCTTCACTTGAAGATAAATAGGCATTAACAATACCCTCAATTAAATCTTGAGCTTTTAATATA
>JAHJCW010000010.1 GCA_018812885.1 bacterium
ATATTATTTTTTAAGTGAATATGGAATTGATAATAATCTAGTAATGAAGCATTCACTCGAACATTTATCACTAATGAATTTAGGAATAGAAGTTTCACGTGAACTACAACATGGAACGAATGATAATAAAATTCTAATTAATAAATCTACTTATGATGATTGTAAAAACATTGTGAAGATCTATAGAGAATCCGATAATCATACAGAAGTCGATTTTATGCTAGATTATCTTGAAACAGACTTAGAAAAATATTACAATAAACCAAAAGCGGAGATCGCGACAGATTTTCAATAAAACTGAACTAATTATATTAATCACACAAAAAAGGAGTGTAAAAAATGAAAAAAACATTGGTAATTATTTTAACGATATTACTGTTGGGCACTTTTTCATTTGGTCAAGAGTTTAATCCACCGGTAAAAGGTGAAAAAGCGATGTTGTTCGGCTTTAGCGGACTTGGCTTTTTAGGAGTACTAGAATACCAGGGCGGTTTCGGCTACAAAATGTTTTTGAGCAATAGCATGGCTCTCCGGACAGCCTTAATACTAAACTACAATAAGGATAATTTCCCCTATACTGAGGCAGCGGGTATAATTGGTAAGGACGGATATGATAAGACATTTGGTATGGGTGCTGAAATAGCTTTTGAAATACACAAGGGTGGTGGCAGAATCGATCCTTACATAGGTGTTGGTGGAGGGTTTTTCAGTACTACAACTGAATTTGCAAATCCTGCTACTGCTGCTACAGGAGGTACAATTGTCCAACCAACTTGGAAAAACCTACAAGGCGGAGATGCCGGTATGAACTTTGGAGCTTTTTTCCTGCTGGGAATGGAATATTATATCACAGATAATCTAAGCTTAGCAGGCGAATATCATTTTGGATTTGATTACACTGCGGCCCTTACCGAAGTATATGATAATGGCACAACCAAAACTGAATCGACTGGAGGTAGCTCAATGGGTTTGGGGATAACATCTTCAGGTCTTCTAACATTGGCTATTTATAGATAGAATAATTCTATAGTAAATAAAAACCCCCTGTCTGATTTTTATTATTCAAGGGGGTTTTTATATAATGCTTGCAATTATTTTACATAATTAAGTTCGATTAAAATTATTGAATCACGTTAATAATATCTAATTTTACCACAAGGATAATTGGATTTATAATGACTAAAAATCGCGTATCTTGGGAAAACTATTTTATGAATATTGCACGAGAAGTGGCAACTCGTGCAACTTGTGATAGAAAAATGATCGGTGCCGTTATTGTACGTGGGAAAACAATACTTTCTACCGGCTATAATGGCAGTTTACGGGGGTTACCGCACTGTGACGAAGTTGGACATGAAATGGAAAATGGACATTGTGTACGTACAGTGCATGCTGAAGCAAATGCCATTGTACAGGCAGCTCGTCATGGAATTAGGTTAGAAGGAGCCGAAATTTATATTACCGCTTCACCTTGTTATAACTGTTTTAAACTAATTATCAATGCAGGTATAACAAAGATTTATTACGGTGAATTTTATCGTGATGAGCGCATTACAAAACATGCTAAAGAACTTGATATTGAATTAGTACATCTCGGCGAAAATTAATTAAACCTTGCGAAAGGTTAAAACCTTCGCAAGATTTATCTATAACAAAAGTCATTCACCTGTTTTTTATTAATAAATATATTTCTTCCCGAACATTTCCCTGAGTAACAACATGCTCTACGTGTCCGTGTTTTTTTAACCACAGGGTCGTTTGAAAATCTTTAGAGGTTTTTTTACCCGTATATTGCTCAATTACTCGCCTTCCGGAAAAACCGATATTTCCTGCATACTTCTGAAATAATCTAATCCCACGCGAACCATAGCCAATGGCTACGCCACCAAGTGTCGGATCTGTGATTATAGTAATAACCGGTAAACCTGCTTTTTCAACTCGCGTTAATGCAACATGTGCTTTAGGAATACTTACCATAGATGAACATCCCTCATGCATGCGTGCTCCACCTCCGGCAGCTTGTAATATCAATGGTTTTTTATTTTTGATAGCAATTTCAGCAGCTCTCCAAATTTTTTCACCGGTACTCATACAAAATGATGCACCAAAAAATCCAAAATCAGCTCCGCAGAAAACAATATCCCTACCCATAATTTTAGCATTGCCTGTAATCATCGAGGTCATCAAACCGGTTTTTTTACGAGCGCTTTTTAATTTCTCTTTATATTCAGGAAATCCCAAAATATCTTTATCTATAATTAATTTGGTTTCCGTATGTTCAACAAATGAATCTTTATCAAATAAATTTTCCATGCAATCCCATATTGATAGTCTTGTATAACGATAACCACAAATATCACAGACGAAACCATTATTTTTTAATTTGTCAAACCGAACCGGATCATATATATGAATCCCGTTTTCATCATAACATCTCTTGTGACGCTTAAGATAACCGCCACTTTTTGATTGTGGTATACGTGATACTTTACGTTGAATTGCATTTACTTCTTTATTGGTTGTCTCAGACCACTGACCAATTTTAGACCATCGTTCTACCCTATTTGAAAATAATTTATTTCTTGGAATGACTTGTAATTCTGTAATAGCTTTTTCAAGATGTGAATGTAATGAGGCAATTGCTTGTTTTTTAAATCTATGCGCTGGTCCTTCCGGCTCCGGTACTATAATATCTACAATACCTAAATCATAACCTGCTTTCGAAGTAATCCTAGAAGCTGATGCTGCTTCATTTGCTCTGCTACGTGTATGAAATAATATCGATGCACAGGCTTCGGGTGTGATTACTAAGTAAGTAGAATATTCCATTGCCAATGTAATATCGCATCCGGTGAGTGCGATTGCACCGCCACTGCAAGCACGATTTATTATGATGGATATAGTAGGCACAGTGGCTTCTGCCAAGGCATGAATTGTATCTCCAATGCGCCAAGCAATTCCTCTTGCTTCTGATGCTTCTGTTGGGTCTGCTCCCGGTGTATCAACAAAAATAATAATAATGCGGTTTTCCTTATTGGCAGCATCAATTGCTTTAAGTGCACGTTCGTAGGAAGCTGGTGTCGGCATACCATCATTCCATTTACGCATATCATTATTATTGCGCATTGCTTTAGTTAATTCTTTGTAATCAGAAGTGGGACCGGTTTGCTGTCCAATTAACATAACAGGTATTTTTTCGTCCTCAATTTCTAAAATGGCTCTGTGAGTTTGAATTAGACATGCTCCATAATCATCACTTCTAAAACAAATTTCCGGTTCAGAAAATATTTTTAAATAATCTAAGTATTTCGGTCTTTCAGGATGGAATGATAATTGATATTTCTCATATTCATCAAGCTGATGATAGTTAACTTTTCCTTTACGTTCAAATGGAAGATAAAAATGATTTGCCATATTCAGTACTTATATCAGTTTACTTGCATTGATAATATCAAATATTAATTGAATTTATAATTGCGAAAATTAATAAACTTTTATTATCTCATCACTTAATATAAGCTAAAATATTTTATTTCGACAAATTATGAAATTACAATGCGGTAGCAACCATTTCGGCAATATCTAAAACCTGCATTGAATCTTCTTTGCCCTTTACCTTTAATGCATCATCCATCATAATTGTACAGAAAGAACATGCAGTTGCTACAATATCAACTCCTGTATCAATTGCTTCCTGAAAACGGACAGAATTAATTCTTTCTCCATCTTCAATATCATACCACATATTGCCGCCACCGCCGCCACAGCAAAAACTGTTCGCTTTATTCCTTTCCATCTCAATTAATTTTCCGTTTTTCAGCACAGAACTAATGACTTTCCTAGGAGCTTGATACTCTCCATTATGACGTCCTAAATAGCAAGCATCGTGGTAAGTTATTTTACTATCTAAATATTTATTTAATTTCAATTTGCCCGAATCAATCAATTCCATAATAAATTGTGAGTGATGTTGTACCTTATAATTGCCATCAAAATCACCATACTCATTTCCTATGGTATGGAAGCAATGCGGACATGGCGTTATTATTCTGTTAAACTTATATTTATTTAACGTCTCTATATTTTGCAATGCCATTGTCTCAAATAGATATTCTTCACCTAAGCGTCGAGCAGAATCACCCGTACAAGATTCTTCATTGCCTAAAACAGCATAATCAATATTTGCCGCTTCCAAGATTTTTACCATCGCTTTAGCAACTTTTTGATTGCGGGGATCGTACGAACCGGCACAGCCGACCCAATATAGCACATCAGCTTCTTTTTTCTCAGACATTAGTGGTAATTCGATACCGGCATCTTTTGCCCATTTTGTACGTTCACTTTTGGAAAACCCCCACGGATTTCCGGTGTTCATAGTTTTTTCCAAACTCTCAGCGGCTTGTGGATGTGGTTTCCCCTCCGACAATACTAAATATCTTCTCATGTCAGTGAAAGTTGGTATGTGATTGATCAGAACCGGACATTCTTCCATGCAAGCACCACAAGTAGTACATGACCATAATTCGGTTTCAGTAATCGGATTTCCGACGATACCATTTACTTCTTTTTTATTTAAATATTTACCGTATAATTCATGCCTGATATCAGTAATAATCTTCATTGGTGAAAGAGGTTTATCAGTATTATAAGCCGGACATACATTTGTGCATCGCCCACATTCCGTACATGCAATACTATCTAATAATTGCTTCCATGTAAAATCTTCCAATTTAGTTGATCCCAATGATATTTCGTCAACATCCATGTCAGGATCTTCCATCAGTTTGCTAACAAACATTGGTTTTACTTTACCACGTAAATCTCTGTCTGTAAGTGCAATGTTTATAGTTGATATAATTGCATGGAATATTTTGGTATTAGGAAGAAATGCTATAGCTAAAAATGAGAGCAGGGCATGACTCCACCATAAATATGGCTCTAGAGCAGACCAAGTTTCACTACTAAATAAAAAAGATATTCTATAACCCACCCAAGAATATTGAGCGATTGATGACTGAACATCGACAGCTAAACGTGCTGCCTCCGACAAAAATCCACCGAATATTAATAACAATATATATAACAAAACTCCAGAATCACCAAATAGATTACCTCTACCTTTGAAAGCATCTTGTGGTAAGGATTTTGGTTTATTGATATGTCGGCGGAATAAAGCCATTAATATTCCAATCAGCGCCATCATCCCGCCTGTATCATTTAATAATGCAAACCAGGGAGTGTCTAAATGAGGTAAATAGCTGACGAACCATCCTCTAGCAACAAAGAAGTCAACGGTTGTCGCGAATAATAAAATGAAAAAACCAAATCCTATGAAAAAATGCATAATTGATGCATAACTAAATGATTTTCTAAAGACTCTGCGCTGCAAAATTCCAAAATAGAATAGATTAAAAATCGCAGGAATTATTTTAATTTTATAATCGGGATCGCTTTTACCAATACGTATCGCGAGAAATCTTCTAAGATTATAAATAAAAATGACTACCGCAATCAATGCAAATAGATACAATACAGCCGGAACGTGGTGTGATACTTCCACTACTCCCTCCTATATTATTTGGTTAGGAGAATTATTAAAGTATTGCCATTTCTTTATTTTATAGAAATGGCAATACCTATACTTTTATTGATTCTTTAAAGCTTCTGTTAGTTTTGGTACAATTTCTAATATATCGCCAACAACACCATAATCAGCGACCTCAAAAATTGGAGCATCGGGATCGCGATTAATAGCTACAATATTTTTCGAACCTTTCATTCCTACAACGTGCTGAATCGCGCCTGAAATACCTAATGCTAAGTACAAATTGGGCGTAACACTCTGACCAGAACTACCAACCTGATGAGAATTTGGTAACCAACCTGAATCAACTATCGGACGTGAAGCACCGATTTCTGCTTTTAATGCAGCAGCTAAATCATTAATCATTGGTATATTTTCTTCTTTACCGATACCTCTACCAATTGATACAATCTTATCTGCCGAAGTTAAATCTACTCCACCGGATTCTTCTTGGAATGGCTCTTCAGAAGTTGTTTTAAGTTGAGCAGAATCCAAAGTTACTTCCGCGGTACGTATTTTTGCTGATCCCTTTTCAAGATTATCTAAAGAGTAGGCAGCAGATTGGAATCCAACTAATACAGGTCCATCAACTTTTGTTTCAATATCTACAGTTAGTTTACCATGTAATACTTGTTTTGTGAATAGTGTTTTACTACCTTCCACCTTATATCCGGTAACATCAGTTATTAAGGGTTTTTGAAGACGCGCACTAACTTTCGGGAAAAAATCACGGACTAAATACGAATAACCGGTTAATACAAATTTAGGTGATTCTTTTTCGACTATTTGTTTGACTGTTTCAGCATATGCATCTGCAGAATAACTTTTTAGATTGTCATCTTCAACGAGTAGAACCTCATCAACCTTAAAACTTGCTGCTTCTTTCGATAGGTTATCCGAATTTTTACCAAATACTAATACACTTACTTTTTGATTAAGGTCCTTTCCTAAAGCTTGAGCAGCTGCCACAGCTTCCTTACTGATACGATGAATTGCTCCGTTTGCTCCTTCGAGTATTACTAAAATATCCATTGCAACTCCTTATATAACTTTAATATTTTTCTTAAAAATATCGATCATGCGATCTACGATTTGATCGGTGGAACCTTCTATCATCTCAGTTCGCTTTTCGGCTTTATGCGTATACATTCTTGAGAATTCTTGCATTGGAGTTCCACTTCCTTTTACATCGCTTTTAGCGATAGATTTTATTTCTTTCTTTTTAGCACCCATAATGCCTTTAAGCGATGGATAGCGCGGCTGATTCAAACCTGATTGAATTGTAATGCAAGCGGGGAATGGTAATGTAACCCACTGGAACCAACCCGATTCAAGTTCGCGCTTAACGCGTAACTTACCCTTCTGCAACTCTACACCCATCACTAACGTAGCAGTTGACATTCCAAGTAATTCACCCAAAATAACGCCGGTTTGACCTGAGCCTAAATCATCGGATTGCAGACCGGAAAGGATCAAATCAAATGATTCATCTTTCAAAGCTTCAGCAAAAATACTTGCGACCATAAACGGATCTGTTTCATACGGAGCTTCTTCTTGAATGTGAATAGCCCTGTGACCACCTTTCGCCAAAGCTTCCCTTATTATTTTAGGAGTACGCTCGGCCGGACACATGCTAATTACCACTACTTCTCCTGCGCCGCCGGAACGTTCGATAATTTGCAGAGCTTCTTCTAATGCGTATGAATCACTTTCGTTTGTTGTAAAATCAATTGATTCTTCCACTACCCATTTCCCGCTGGTATCAATACGCAAAGGCGATTCACCGCTAGCTACTTGTTTAACTAAAACGCCTATCTTCATTATGTCCTCCAAAACTATAAAAAATCTTTTTTTATTTTTACCGATTTATCTATTTTAAATAATAAACCGACCGGTCGGTCTATTTTACAAGATTTCCATAATTATTACAAGATTTTTTCATAATAATTAATGTTTTCTATAAATAAATCGTGGGAAATTACTAAACAAGTTCAATTGGTATTATACTATTTGAATTGGATGAGAATATATTATAATAAAAAGCGGTAGGGGCAGTTAAACATTCTGGGAGCGGGGGAACTACCAGCAATTAGTGAAACGCACCCCTACCAACTAACGGTTAAAAATACCAATAATATTACAATCTCAACAAGTGATTTTTATATATATAACTTTATCTAATTTGTTAAATTTAATACAATAATTTACTGAATTCCATGAATATTCTAATAAAAATTGACCATGCCTTATTCCATTTTATTAATGATACAATCGCAAATTCCATACTAAACTGGCTAATGCCAATTGTAACTAATGAAAATAATATTGCGGTACTATTATTACTTTTTTGGTTATGGTTACTTTTTTTTAATGGGAAACGCGGAAAAATTGCTGCA
>JAHJCW010000011.1 GCA_018812885.1 bacterium
CTTGTCACAGCTTCGATCAGATCATCTAATTCTTGGTACATTAATATATCTACATCCAAATGTTCTCGAATGTCTTCGACGGACATATTCGATGCAATTAATTCAGAACGAGTTGGTATATCAACACCGTAAAAACAAGGATATATTAATGGCGGACAGGCAGAAACGAAATATACTTTATTAGCGCAAAAGTCACGTACCATTTTAACAATTTCCTTACTTGTATTACCGCGTACGATACTGTCGTCGACAATCATAACATCTTTGTTTTTTATTTCAAAGGAAAGAGGCACAAGCTTATGCCTTATAGATTTTTTGCGTTTTTCTTGTCCGGGCATTATAAACGTACGACCGATAAAAGGATTTTTATATAAACCCTCAGAATAGCGGATACCTAATTCATTCGCCATCGCTAAGGCGGCATTATTAGACGTAGCTGGAGCAGGTATAATTATGTCTGGGGTTATCTCCGGAAATTTTTTCTTCCAAGATCGTGCCAAATTTTGTCCCATTCTAAGGCGCGATCTATAAACACTTACATCATCAAGAATTGCATCCGGTCGAGCAAAATATACGTACTCAAATATACAGGGAGTGAATTTTTTTGAGGATAAAATCTTTGATTGATATTGTCCGTCTTCGGTTATATAAATTACTTCTCCTTGGGCAACATCGGATTTTGACTCAAAACCTAGTGAATAAAATACGGAAGGTTCACTGGCAAATATATAGTCAGTTTTTCCATTAGTAGAATTCCGCTCTCCTCTAGTTAACGGACGAATTCCATGCGGGTCGCGGAATACGATCATTCCTTTGCCAATAATTGTACAAATCACTGAATAGGCTCCACTAGCTCGTTTATAAACTTCACTCACAGCTCGGCAAATATGATCAAAAAAGTCACCATTTTTATCATTGTTTCGTAATTCTTCTAGTTTGCCCGCAAAAACGTGCAAGATTACCTCAACATCAACGGATGTATTTAAATGTCTTCCGTCCTTCTGTGATAATTCTAGCAAGAGTTCTCGATGATTAACAAGATTACCATTGTGCGCCATAGCAATTCCATACGGAACCCCGGTCCAAACCGGCTGAGCATCTTCACTATTATATTTTCCAGTAGTAGGATATCTTGTATGGCCTATACCGATATTTCCTTTCAGTCGCAACATATTTTGCTCGCTAAAAATATCTCTTACATAACCAATGCCTTTTTTTGTGTGGAATCTTTGGTTATAAGTAATAATCCCTGCCGCATCTTGTCCGCGATGCTGAAGATATATCAAACTATCGTAAAGTTCACCGGCAACGGGTTTTTGTGAAATTATTCCAACAACTCCACACATGGTTATACAAGACCTGCCAATTTTGAGGCTAACCCTAAATAAGTTTCCGGCGTTAGATTAAGTAAATATTCTTTGTCTGTTTTAGGCAATTCAAGACCGTTGATAAATTTGTTAATTATCTCTTTTGATATTTTTTCGCCGCGAGTTAATACTTTTAATTTTTCATATGCGTCAATTTGTCCGTTTTTACGTAAAATGGTCTGAATTGCTTCTGCCAGAACTTCCCAATGCGAGTTTAATTCTTCTAAGGTTTTGTCTTTATTTACTGCTAATCGATTAAGTCCTTTAATTATATTTTTAATTGCTAACAGCGAATGCGCCAAAACTACACCCTGATTTCGCAATACCGTACTGTCGGATAAATCGCGCTGCATTCTGGAAATAGGCAATTTCAAGCTGAAATGTGATAATATTGCGTTAGAAATGCCGAAATTGCCTTCTGCGTTCTCAAAATTAATAGGATTGATTTTATGTGGCATTGTACTTGAGCCTACTTCATCAGCTATGCGTTTTTGTTTAAAAATTCCACGGCTAATATATTGCCAGATATCTTGACAAAAAGCTATCAAGATTGAATTAACACGGATAATTGATTGATAACTTTCGACGATAGAATCGTGAGATTCAATTTGCGTTGTAATTAGGTTTGGCTCAAGGTTTAATGATTTTATAAAACGTTGAGTAAATTGTAACCAATTAACGCTTGGATATGCTGCTATGTGTGCGCCCCACGTACCTGTTGCTCCTCCGAGTTTACCTTGTAGCCTATGACCTCGAACCAATGCCGATTGTCTTTGCAGGCGATTACAGAACACGGCTAATTCTTTACCTATTGTGGTTGGTGTCGCCGGCTGTCCGTGAGTCATCGCAAGCATTGCGGTACTGTTATATTTTTTTGCTAAGGTTTTTAACTTAGATATAACTTTTTTCAATGTTGGAAGATAAACATGGATTAATCCATCCTGCCACATGAGGGAATAGGCAAGGTTATTGACATCTTCCGATGTCAAAGCAAAGTGAATCCATGGAATTAATTTTGTTGAACCGGATTGGTTTAATTTATCACTTATGAAATATTCAACTGCTTTTATATCATGGTTTGTTTTTACTTCAATTTTTTTAACTTGTTTAGCATCATTTGTAAAAAATTTGTTATAGATATTTCGGAGTTCTGTTTTTTTTATAGGGGATAAAGGTTTTAGTTCTTTGATTTGTACAACACCACAAAGAGCAATTAAATATTCTATTTCAATTTTTATACGATATTTAATTAGAGCTTCTTCAGAGAAGAACAGTTTTAACTCACTGGTTTCTTTTGCATAGCGCCCATCAATTGGTGAAATATTATCTAACATTTTATTAGCTCTAATATTCTTTTAACTGCTAAAGCACAATTACCCGGATCTAAAATCGTTAAAACGGGAGTGTTGCTAGGCATTTGTAAGGTCGAATGAATATTTACAAGCATATCGATTTTATCTTTAAATGGTGGACAAGCTATGACCGGGCTACTAGAATTTGCGGCGACAAAACCCGACAAAGCATTGGAACGACCTGCGATTGTAATATAGACAATACCCTTTTCAGCAGTATTGGATTTAATAATATTTAATACTTCCAAAGGTTGTTTATGTGCGGAGGCCACGTTAACATAATAGCTGATTGAAAACTTTTCCAATTCACTAGTAATCTTTTCGGCAAAACCGCGATCAGATTCAGAGCCCATTATAATTATAACTTTCATAAATATTCCTTTAAATGTGAAATTAATCGTTCATGAGCCGGCAAATTTTTCATAGGAAATTTAAATCTATTTCCTGTTATTGTTTCGTATAGAAAAATATAACGTTGTGCTAGTTCAACAACCAACTCTTCCGGTGCCGATGGCAAAGTTTCATCATTATAGGGATCGCAATTATCTACAAACCATAAACGTAAAAATTCCTTATCAATATTTTGAGGTTCTTTTCCATTATTGAATCGGTCATCGTAGGTATCGGCAATCCAGTAACGACTTGAATCCGGTGTGTGAATTTCGTCGACTAGAACAATATTCCCCTGGTTGTTCTTCCCTAATTCGTATTTTGTGTCGACTAAAATTAATCCGTTCTTAAGAGCTATTTTCTGTCCAAATTTAAATAATTGTAGTGCGATTTTACTTGTAGCCTCCCAATCATTTTTGGACATCCACCCTTTGGAAATTATTTCATCCGGACTAATTGGTCTGTCGTGTTCTTTTTCCTTTGTTGTTGGTGTTAACATGGGAATGTTTAATCGCTGATTTTTCACCAAACCTTCAGGCAGGGCGTTCCCGCAATAATTACGTGAACCGTTTTTATAAACCGTCCACAAAGCTGTCGAAGTTGTGCCGGTAATGTAACCCCGCACAACAAATTCTATTGGAAATACCTTACATTTTTCTGCAACTATTACATTTGGATCCGGTAAATCTATTACATGATTTTTTACGATATGTTTAGTTTTCTCAAACCACCAAGCGCTTGTTAGGTTGAGTACCTGTCCCTTGAAAGGTATTGCCGCTAAAATGCGATCAAATGCACTCTGCCGATCAGTTGTTATTAAAATTAACTTATCACCAATATCGTAAACATCGCGTACTTTACCGCGATATTTTTTCCCAACCGGCAAGTCAGTTTCTGTGATACAGTTATTTAATTCTTTACTTATTTGTTCTCTATAATCATTTTTGTATTTCATAACAATCATGGGAAAATGGATTAAAAAATATATTTGTTTTGAGGGCTTTGGTTAATATGCTATTAAAATTTTCATCATTGACAGTTATCTTCCAAAGTACGCCACTATGTATGCCTATTAAATTTTTAATTTTAAAGTGACGCGTAAGAATTTCTTTTTTATGGCGGCCTAATAAATCTTCCTTGGGACGGACAAGAAAATATGCAGTTTTAAGATGGCTCTGAAATTCTACTAAACGTTCCTTGTTCGAATTGAAAAGTTCGCCGGATCTGATAATTGCATTTTCTGTTTCATGTGAAGCATTAGAGTTCAGAACAATTTGCCAATAATTTTGTCTACTTACGGTTACCGTTATTTGTAAATGGTTTAACGTGTTTTGAACCGACAGAGCTTCGTTATCAGTAATAATTGACTCAACAAACCATTCAATTGAATTCGTGTCTGATTTGTATGGTTTAATTGTGTATTCATCTGCAAAATATGCTAGGACTTTGTCCTGTGGTTCGATGTTTTCTGCTATATATTCTTGCATTGATGTAAAAATTGCATCACCATTTTCTGTTCTTTCAGGATGGGGCATTAACGCCATCACGTTCCCTTGTGGATTGCATATCGCCGCTAAATTATGGATTGATCCGTTCGGATTTGTAGGAAACTCTGCTGTTATATTCCCATCGCTATCGCAATAGCGGAATACTGTTTGTTGATTCTTGATTAACTCCTCTAACAAAATTTCAGGTATTACAAAACGACCTTCAGCATGGGCAAATGGAATGTGGATGTGTTGTCCCGGCAGTAAATGTTGCGTAAAAGCGGTTCTGTGATTTGGAACTGAAAGAAATAAATGTGCCCAGTTGTTATAATAACCGGTACCCAACACATGTCCGTCTTTAGTTCTTTTATTGTCAGTTAGCGCCATGCCCAGTTGATAGTTTTTTAAACCGGGAATCATGCCTGATTCGACTAAAATCTGTGCGCCATTGCAAATACCCAGAATAGGTTTCCCCTTTTCTGCTTGTTTACGAATTTCTTTCATAAGCGGATCTAGTGAAGCAATAATACCTGCCCGGGAACGGTCTTCATATGAAAACCCACCTGCAACTATAAATCCGCTACAGTACTCTAATAGCTTATAATTATTGTTCCATAAGAATTCAATTGGTTCCATGCCTGCGCGCCGTACTGCCATGAATGTTTCGCGTTCTGTGTTTGTCCCGGGAAATTGAACAACTGCTATTTTAATTGGCTTTTTCATTCTTTAAACTAAGGAAACAATTGGTTCCCCTTGAATAACGCTACCAATTTCAAATACTGACATCTTGCCTTGAAACGCAGAAAAGATTTTTTGTTTTTCAGTATTAGGAATAATTAATACTAAACCTATTCCCATATTAAATGTTCGATACATTTCTGTCTCATCAACATTTCCGATATCTTGCATCACTTTAAAGACCGGCAAAACAGGCCAACTGCATTTTTTAATATCAACAGCACAATTGACCGGTAAAATTCTAGGAATGTTCTCCACTAAACCACCGCCGGAAATGTGCGCCATGCCATTAATCTGAATATTATTTTGTAGTAATAATTGAACATAATTATTGTAAACATAGGATGGTTCTAATAGCGTCTCTCCAACCGATTTTTCAAGTTCCGGGATTCTATCAGATACTTTGTATTTTCCTACTTCAAAAAACAATTTTCTTGCTAAAGAATAGCCATTTGTTTGTAGCCCCGTTGATGGCAGTCCCAAAACAGCGTCGCCCTTGCGAATCTTTGAGCCATCAACAATATTGTTTCTGTCAACAATTCCGGTAATTATTCCGACCAAATCATGCTCACCGGAAAGATACGTATCTGGCATTTCGGCTGTTTCGCCACCGACTAATGCTATGTTGTTTTCGCGACAAGCAGATGCCATTCCGCCAACTATTTCCCTAATAATTGCGGGATTTAACTTGTCGTTGGCAATATAATCTAAAAAGGTCAAAGGCTTTGCACCCATGACGGTTATATCGTTGCAACAGGCGCTTACAAGATCGATACCGATGGTATCATATTTTTTCATCTGGCGAGCTATTATGGTTTTGGTACCAACGCCATCAATACTTTGTACTAAAACAGGATGATCATAATCAGCGATAATGTCTTTTAAATTATATAAGGAACCAAAACTTCCAATATTGGTAAGGACATTCTTATTAAAAGTGTTTTTTACAGAGTTTTTAATTAGATCAACAGACTTATTGCCTGCATCAATATCCACGCCGGCTGATTTGTAATCTATTTTTTTCATTTTATTTTAGTAATTAAGAATATTAACCACGAATTTCACTAATTCCACATATATATAAGCCATATATGGCGCAGAGATTAATTTTAATGTTTGTCATCTTTTGTGAGTTTATTTTTAGTAGAATTGTTCTTTTTTATTTTTCACTGTGAGCTCTGTGGCTATAATAACTTATCCCGTAATCCGTTTTCCCATGATTTTTTTGCTTTACTAATCGGAACACCAATAACATTATTGATTTTAATTAATTGATCTACAGTTGTCTTTCCAATTCTAAAATATTTACAATAGTAATTATTTAGAATATGTTCCATTTTATGGGTGTTCTGTTTTGAAACTTCTATGACAAATCCCCCTGTCTCAGAAAAAAGTAATGTATCAGTTCTTAGTTTGCCGGAAATATTTACATCACATCCGATATTGTTTTTAAAACACATTTCAGCAAGAGCAACCGCAACACCACCATCGCTGATATCGTGAGTAGCCAAAGCTAAATCATTTTCAATTATATCAGTAACAGAAAATATTTGCGCTTCAACTTCATGAAATGATGGTTTTGGCAAATTTTTCCCTAGTTCATTAAAAAGAGAATAATAGGCGCTTCCACCACACTCGTTCTTACGCCTACCGATTAAATAAATTTCTGAATCAGATTTTTTAAAATCGAAAGTAATTGCTGAGTTCACGTAATTAATTTTTCCGGTACAACTAATTATTGGACTTGCCGGAATCGCACAGTTTTTTGTTTCATTATAAAAACTTACATTGCCGGCAACAATTGGAGTTGCTGATTCAGGATGTTCTTTTAAATGAATATTTTTACACGATTCTGCAACGCCTCGTGCAGCCTCGGCAAATTCCCACATTTGTTCGGGTTTTTCTGGATTGCCAAAGCACAGACAGTCCGTCATTGCAATGGGCATAGCACCAACAGCTGCTACGTTTCGCATTGATTCTGCCACAGCATTAACTGCCGCCCAATATGGATCAATTTTTCCATAACGTGGATTGTGATCTGTGGAAAGCGCAATTCCAACATTTCGAATTTCTTTGGGAAAGTTGTCACTGTTGAACGGTGCAATAACACCGGCATCGGCATTACCCGCCTCAATTTTTGTACGACCTTGAACTTGTTTATCATAAGTTTCAAAAACTGCTTCGCGCGATGCAATATTTTCATGAGCCAAAATATTTAATAATATTTTATTGTAATTTTCCGGTTCTGGTATTTGTGGCTCATGAAAATTAGTATTTGGTTTTTTTAAAGGACGATTATAGACAAATCCACGCGTTACTTCCTTGGCGGGAGCATTAACAATCTTTTCACCATTATTATGAACTATATATTGATTGTCATCACGGATTTTTCCAATTACGCGCGCCTGCGCCAAATTAGAAACGCCGGGCAAATCAAATATTTTATTATAATGATTCAAAATGATTGGCGTTATATCAGGCGGTGATATCCACATGAACCGTTCTTGTGTTTCAGAGCAAAGATACACCGAAGGATGTAACCCATCCATGCTCCTATGTACTTTGTCCAACCAAACCTCGGCACCGTACCCTGAAGTTTCTGCAAGTTCTACGCTTGCACAAGCCACGCCACCGGCGCCCAAGTCTTTAAAACCAACTTTGTCAATAAGTCCCCTGTCTTTTAATAACTTAAATAATGAATATGATGCTTTAAGTATATGTCGCTCTAAAAATGCATTAGGTTCTTGCACCGCCCCCTTGGTTTGTTCTTTTTTCTCTTCATCCAATTCTAACGATGCAAAGCTTGCCCCCCCAAAGCCGCTATTATCGGTTGGTTTGCCGATTAAAATTATGTCATGGCCAACTGCGTTTTTGGGGGCGTACGAATGTAAAATTTCATCCTCGCGTACAATCCCGAGCGTTACAATTGTAACCAAACAGTTTTCGTTATATCCCTCATCATAATAAAGGTCGCCACCAATATTGGGAATGCCAAGCGGGTTTCCATATCCGGCAATTCCGTCAACCACACCCTCATGGATCCAAAGACTTTTACTCGATTTTATATCGCCAAAGCGTAATCCGTCCGCCAAGGCGATGACTTCGGCGCCCATGCAAGCTACATCGCGAACGTTGCCGCCAATGCCGGTCGCTGCACCCTCGTACGGTACAATTTGCGAGGGATGATTATGCGATTCATGACTGATTACTACGCAATAGCGATGGCCTTCATTATCGCTTGTAATAGCGACAACCCCCGCATCTTCTTTGGCACCCAATATGACATCAGGACCATCTGTTATAAACTGCTTCAAATGATTACGACTGCTTTTATAAGAACAATGTTCGGAACCCTCAATTGAAAACAATACTAACTCAGCGAGCGATGGTGCACGGCCGAGCATTTCATTTTGGATTTTTAAAGCTTCATCGACGGTAAGCGGGATGTTTAATTTACCAAGTCGGTCACGAATCTCATCCATGCTTAGGATTGAGAAATCGACGATTTCTTTTGTGAATGCCATCCTACTTTAATACGGTTTGATGGCGTTGCGGACCAACAGAAACAATTGTGATAGGACAGTCAACTTCTTCTTCAATAAAATTGATATATTTTAAAATATTTTTTGGAAGGGAAGAAAAATCACTTTCGTTTTTTATATTGAAATCATTCCATCCGGGAAGAATTTTATAAATTGGTTTTGCATTTCTATAATCACTAAGACTTGCGGGCATCTCTGCAATTGTTTTGCCATTAACATCATAAGCTATACAAATCGGCAATTCTTTAAAATTGTTAAGTACGTCAAGTTTTATAAGGGCGATGTCCGTCAATCCATTTACGCGTACTGCCTGTCGCAACTGAACCAAATCCAACCAACCAACGCGGCGTGGACGTCCCGTAGTTGTTCCGTATTCATTTCCCTTATCTCTTAATGATTTTGCACTTTCACCTTCAATCTCTGATGGAAACGGACTTATTCCCACCCGCGTAACATATGCCTTGGCAGCGCCAATAATTTTATCAATTTTAGTAAAGCTAACTCCACAACCGGCTGCAATATTGCCGGCAGCAGTATTACTGCTTGTAGTATGTGGATAAATTACGTGATCCACATCTAGACTAATTCCCTGTGCACCCTCGAATAAAATTGATTTTCCGTCTTTTTTTGCATCGTAAAGAATTTTGGAGGTATCGGCAATATATTTGTTTAGCTGGTTGCCATATCCTAAATAATCGTTATATATCGACTCTAGTGATAAGCTGATTTTTCCACCAAGCGCTTTTTCCGCTACGTTTTTGTTAAATAAATAGGATTTTTCTAATTTTTCGTGAAAGATTTCCGGCTCAAGTAAATCAATCATTCGGATTCCGTGGCGATACATTTTGTCGGCATAAACCGGTGCAATTCCGCGCTTGGTACTACCCGCGGCAAGTTTTCCCTGATGTTCTGTAATAGCCACATCCATATCAATATGATAAGGCATAATTACGTGAGCGCGGTCGCTTACTAATAGGTTTGGATTTACACCACGTTTTTGCAGACCGGCTATTTCAGCAAGTAAAACTTTTGGATCAACCACTACACCATTTCCGATTACACTTACAGGTTTTGAGTATAAAACACCGGATGGGACCAAGTGTAATTTAAAAGTTTCATCATTTACAATTACGGTGTGTCCGGCATTATTTCCGCCCTGAAAACGAACAACGTAATCAGCTTCGCCCGCAAAAAAATCAGTGATTTTCCCCTTGCCTTCATCGCCCCATTGGGCGCCAACAATAACAGAAATTTTTTGCGTAGCAGGTTTCACCGGGATTGATTTTCCGTGGGCTGTAGGATTAGTGGCGCTTTGAAAATCACAAAATTTTATTCAAATGAAGTAAGTGAGGTTACAATAACAAAAGGAATATTTCAAAGTATCAAAATAGATAATTAACAATATTTTCAGATGGATTGCTAAATAATTAATCTTTGCTATTAATAGACCAAGTAATTATATTTATTAGTCTTTTATGTTTCTAGGAGAGTCAACATTGAAGATAAAAGTATTTATTATTAATAAAAGAGGAAAAAGGAAATGAGAAAAATAGGTACCATTTTTATAATTGGCTTACTACTCGTTGGTTTTGTTTTTGCCGGCGGAATAGTAACCAATACAAATCAGAGTGCGGATTTTATCCGTATGATGAACCGCAATGCATCCACAGATGTTGATGCTGTGTACTTCAATCCGGCTGGACTAACGAGCTTAAATGATGGATTGAGCTTCTATTTAAGCAGTCAAACTGTCTTTCAAAACAGAACCATAATAAGCGATGTTGGCACGCTGAATAGTGATACATTTGAAGGCACAACATTTGTGCCGGTTTTCCCAAACTTTTATATTGCCTATAAAACTGGTAATCTAGCTATAGGTGCCGGCCTCACCCCAATTGGAGGAGGAGGAGGAGCAGTCTATGATGATGGGTTGCCGTCATTTGAAGTTCCTGCATCATTATTGACTGCCGGGCTAACAGCTTCGGGAATTCCAACCAGTAAGTATGAACTGGATGTTGCTTTTGATGGCTCTTCATTATACTTAGGTGGACAAGCAGTTGTATCCTACAAAATTAATGATATGATTTCAGTTGCCGGTGGTGCGCGCTATTTTACTGCTACAAACACATATACAGGACATCTTACAGATATTATGATCAATCCAAATTACCCTGCAGCCGGATTTACCGGCAACATGGTATCAGCACCTACATTTTTCACTACAATGTCAGGTGCTTTGGCAGCCGGTGCGGCTGGCGCAACTGCAGGAGCCGCCAGCTTACAACCGTTTATTGATGCCGGTGCCGGTGCCTATACGTTTAATCAATTACTTGCAGCACAAATGGTTGACCAGGCAACAGTAAATTCCATTATAACGGGATTTGGTTATTTAGGCATAACAGTTGATCCAGCAACCTGGACACCCGCAATGGCACAACAGTATGCACTAGGTGCCGCAGCAGCATATACCGAAAAATC
>JAHJCW010000125.1 GCA_018812885.1 bacterium
GACCGCGTCCAAGTCCAAAGAAAACAGCTTAACCAACTGCCTAAATTTCTTATCAGAAATTCGGGAACGCTTAACATATTTGTTTCTCATTGTCATACAGTAACTTACAGCCTTTTATCTTTCGCGTTCTAGTCATGACCCAAGAAAAAATAATGTAGAACATAATTATGCCATTTTGTGCAATGGCAAATTAATCGGTGGCTGTGGAATAGCAATCAATCAACGCAGAAAATATATTGGAGAAATAGGTTATTTTATAGATGAAGGATATTGGGGACGAGGGATTGCATCAAAAGCAGTAACAATTCTTGAAAATATAGGGTTTGAAACATTACATTTAAAAAGAATTGAAATATTGATGAATCCAAAAAACATTGACAGTAAAAAAGTTGCCCTAAAATGCGGATATAAAAAAGAAGGAATTATGAAAAAAGCTATAAAGGATGGGGATAATTTTTCAGATTCATATCTTTATGCTAAAGTGGTGCATTAAGGGGACTTGTTCAAGTAAGAAGTAAAAACATATGACTAAATTCAATGAATTGTCAGAGGTGATTAACAATGATAGGAAATGAAAGAATTTGTAATAATTGTAAAACTAAAATTGATAGAATTAATTTTACAGCAGTTATGACTGAACAATGGGCTTGGAATGGAGAAATGTGGGAATGTTGCGCACACAATTCTCTTATTGATGATCCTGAGCAAAATGTTTATTGTCCTGAATGTGATTCAGTTTTAGGAACAGGTAAAGATTTTGGGTTCTAATATGTCGAAGCAAATCCAATTACCTAGCTTAATCAATTATAATTATATCACAATCAAAACAACCAAAAGCAGGATAGAAAAAGGTTTACTGGCTATCCCTGTATCCCTTACTGAATTATTTCCTAAGAAAAAAAACAAGATTCTAATAATAAATAATGATAACTCAGAGCAACAAAAGTCTTTTACACCTTACACAAGCAGTAGTCGTGAATGTCGAATTGGTGGTATGCGAGAATTATATAAAAAATATAAAATTCAAGATGGAGACGAGTTAGTTATATTACGTTTAGATGACGATAAGTATAAAATCATTCCTGAAAAGATTTTTCAATCTGAAATACTAAAAATTGAAACAAAACTTGAAGAAGCAACAGAAAATGATATTGATACTAATATTGAACAACTTTCTAATCTTACTAATACTACTTCTGACGAGGTAATTAAAAACGAATTTGTAAGACTATCCAAAAGTAAGTATAAAAAAAGAAAAAAAATTACAAAAGAAAATTTAACAACTCGCGAAAGTGTTCCATATTCTATGAGAAAGATACTTATGGAGTTATACAAAGGGAAATGTCAACTAACAAATTTCACTTTCCTAATGAGAAATGGAAATCCATATTTTGAATTACATCACATTGATCCAGAAATAGGCAATCATATTAAAAATTTGTTGGTTGTTTGTTCTAATGTTCATACACAATTTGAACTTGCTGAAAAAGAAGAATTTTTTGATAATAATAGATGGTTAAGAAAAGTAACGTTTAATAAAAAGGAATTTCCTGTTTTTCAAATTATTGATGAGCTTTCAAAGGAGTTCTACAAGATAGTTCATTTTTGAAAATTTACATACAAAACATTCTTTTTCCCCATTAACCTAATATTTTTTAATTTAATAATGACCACCCGGTCATTATTTCTTAAATTATAATAATGAATTCAGCCAATACGAGCACAAATAAGTTTGAGCAATTAGCAGACTCCAAGCAAAAATCCATAATTGATGCATCCGTTAACGAGTTTGCCGATAACGGTTTTAAGAATGCCAGCGTCAATAAAATTGTGGAAAACGCCGGGATTTCCAAGGGTTCTTTGTTCAATTATTTCAAGTCAAAAAATCTGCTGTTCGATCATATTTATCAAATTGCTCTGCGCGAGGTAAAATCCTATTTGGCAAAGGTGCGCGATGAATCCGAGAATGATGATTTCTTCACTCGTTTTGGCAAAATAATCAATGCCGGGATAGCGTTTATAAACAAACATCCGCGTTTGGCACGCATCTATTTCCGCTTACTAAACAGCGATGACTCTCCGCACGGCAAGGAGATAATTCAAAATTTGCATAGCGAAGCAATTCGATATCTCACGCAGTTTGTTGAAATGGGAATTGAGAGAAATGAGCTGCGCAGCGAACTAAATCCGGGCACAGTTGCATTTATGATGGAAAGTATTTTAAACCGTATTCTGCAAGTCCACTACCTAGAAATATTTGATACGAAATCCAATATATCTAAAAATGATAATAATTGGATTGATGAAATTGTTAATACACTAAAAACAGGATTATCAACAATACCACCAAAATAAGAATTAAGAAATACAATTAAAATGAGGAAGATCAATGGAACAATCAAAATTAGATAAAAAAATATTAGGATTGCTGAATAAGGGGAATGTACTTACTCTCGCTACAGCAGTGGGCAGTAATCCCTCAGCAGCAAATATTTACTACTACAACGATGGATTTGACATTTACTTTTTTACGTTCAATCCAACGCGGAAAGCCGAGCAAATCAGAGTTAATCCTGAGGTACAATGTGTAGTCCACCCCGATGGAGAAAAAGGAATAAAAGAATTGCAGATAACGGGATATGCCCACCAATTAAAAGATGCAGATGAAATAAAAAAAGCACGTGAAAATATTTTAAACGTCACTACTGCATTCCAAAAACAAATGGATGATGAATTCTTGCAAAAGAATAAAATAATCGGATATTATAAAATTGTGCCCACCGTTATTAAGTATGTGGATTTCTATTCCGACACCCAATTCGAATGGAAAGAATTTCCGCAAAATCAAAAATCACTTTTATCTAGTATTTCCGGTAAAATTATGAAAAAAGTTGGTCTATATTTCCGTGAAATGCGCGCGCCATTCTTTACGGCCACAGTCGTTCCTGTTGCCCTTGGCGCGGCTGTATTTTATTATCAATCAGGCGTATTTCATTGGCCGTTTTTTTGGTTATCATTATTAGGCGCAGTCCTTGCCCATGCCGGTACTAACGTTGCCAATGATTATTCCGACCACATAACCCGCAATGACGAAGTAAATAAATTGTTCACTCCGTTCAATGGCGGGTCGCGTGTAATTCAAGCCGGGCTAATGTCACCTTCTCAAGCATTTTTATACGCGATTGCGTTATTTGCCGGTGTCATTTGGATTGGTATAAAAATTAATGCAAATCTGAACGGAGCTTATTTTGCATCCAGTCCGTTACTATGGTTAGGTGTTACCGGAATTGCTCTAGGTATATTTTATACTGCTAATCCATTTAGATTGAGTTATCACGGATTAGGTGATATTGCTGTGATGTTGGGCTTTGGTCCGGTTATGGCATTGGGAACCCATTACGTTCAGAAACAGGCTATGATTCCAATGGAGGCATGGCAATATCCTCCGGCAATTATTGCATCTATTCCTGTGGCAATATTGGTTGGGTTAATTCTATTTATTAACGGATTCCAAGATTACTTAGCTGACCGTGAAGTCGGAAAACGGACATGGGTTGTTCGGCTAGCCGATACCGGTGATATCGCTGATTTTGCGAGACCATTTAAAGCTTATAAAATTTCTATTTACTTTACCTTTTTATACATACTTGTATTAGGAATTATCGGTTTCTTCTACTCACAATTTTCTAGTCCGTGGATTCTATTAGCTCTAATTCCATTCTTATTGGTAAGGAAGGGGATTAAATCAGGCGAAGAATGGTTGGATAAATGGTCAAGCAAAGATGCGAATAGACAAATGTTACCTTACGAATTATTACCTGTAAATGTTACCCACATTGGAACGCATTTGACGGTTGGTCTATTACTAATTCTCGGATACTTTTTAGGTGGTATTATTTAATTATTAGGACACTTTGTTAAGGAATTTATTAATCATAGGATAATTTATTTAGTTAATTAGTAATATTCACTAAGTAAATCAACGATTACTTAATGAATAATATACCGATAAATAAACTGGATAAAACATTCGGTCGTGTAGACGTCCACGAATATATCGGGAAGATAATTCAAGAACAATCAACTAATCCAAGCCCACTTGGCTCCATTACCTATAAAGGGATTTCTTTTACTAACAAGATTAAGATCGCTGACATTGGCTGTGGATATGGCAGGTGTATTAATAATTTCAGTGCTATTGTACCAAATGATTCTAATTATATCGGCATTGATCCATTAGAAAGTAATCGCACTACATTTCTTAATAATACAAAAATAGCTAACTTTAATGGAAAATATTTATGCGGGAATGCCGACCGAATAGCTGAATTTCCCGATAATTATTTCGATCTTATTCTATGTAATTATTCATTGTATTTTTTCATCGATTCATTGCCAACCATCATTAAAAAATTAAAATCCGATGGATTCTTTATAACGATTACCCATTCCAACAATTCATTAGATGAATTATTAGATGATTTACAGATTGTTTTAAAAATTGATCATAAACCTACTTGGCATGAGCTTGGTTCAGAACAAGTATTAGATAATTTTAATGCTGAAAATGGTTATGATTTATTGCAGCCCTATTTTAAGGATATTGAAAAAATAGATTATCATAATAGCTTGGAATTTTATAATGATGATTTTGACAAACTTTTTGATTTATTAGAATTCAAAAAGACTTCCCTCATTCATCACAATGATTATGCTGCATTTATCAAAACCAAGGAATTTGACAAAAGATTAAGGAATGCTATCTTTGCGAGAATAAAAATAAAAGGGAAATATGTATTAAACAAAGACGATGCAATTTTTAGATGCCGTAAATCAAAATAGGGTAAACACATGACAATCCCACGTAAATATTGTCCATACTGCAAATCAAAAATAACTCGTAAAATAATTGAAAATCGCAATCGCGATTATTGCGTTGCATGCAAGACTATTTTTTATGATAATCCATTGCCGGTTGTATCGGCTGTAGTACCAAATAAAAATCGCGAAATTCTCTTGGTGTTGCGCAATCGTGACCCCTACGCGGGACAATGGTGTTTACCGTCGGGATTTGTAGAGCTAAATGAATCGATTGAAAAAGCAGTAATAAGAGAGCTAAAGGAAGAAACAGGGATCAAAGGAAAAGTGCTAAGACTTTTAGATACGAATTCTCGCTACAACGAAATTTACGGCGATTTGATCTGGGTAACCTTTGAAGTAAAAAAAACATCCGGAAAAGTTATTGCGGGAGATGACGCAAGAGATGCAAAATATTTCCCGATTAATGATTTACCAAAATTACCGTTCTCTGCTAATCGGCGAGCTGTTAAACGTTATATAAAAAATTATCAGGACCTCTGGCGAATGGCAGATTCGTTTAAAAATCTTGAACAACAACAGGAAAAAACAAAATTAGATCTACCAACGGATTCATTATATAAAATAATTAGTAAAGATTCACATCTCATCACCGAAAATTGGGTTTCCGAAGTATGCTCACACCCTAGTACTACAAAATATGGTAATTATTCGCATGATATTTTATATGAACGAGCCTATCAAGTTATATCGCAATTCAGCGATTGGATGACAACTCCCAAGGAAAATAAAAAACATATTTGGGATTATTATACTAAGGTAGGACAGCAAAGATGTGAACAAGGATTTAAACTGTCTGAAGTTTTAAGCGCCTTAAGTCTTACACGTAAGCATATATTTGCACATGTATTGGCAAATAGCAATGTTTGGAAAAAATCCATAGCAATGTATCAGGTTCTAGAGTTTATGTGGCAAGTCAATTACTTTTTTGATAAAGCAAATTACTATGTCACTTACGGTTTTGAAACCGTCAATACCCTTTCAAGTAAATAATGTTTTTAATATATAGATTTTTTTTCACTAATTTCTTTTGAAAAATATTGAAGATAATAGAATCTACTATACCCACTTATTAAATATTATTACTAATTTAAATTGCAACGCTCAAGGATACACTATAGAATATCTAAAGAATTTACTGTGCATTTACTAAATCATATTATATTGTTGTCTAACCAAAAATCTCCTACCTCTACCTACAATTGTAATAAAATATTTACAAGCTGGTATTTAAGAAAAATTACATCACGGAGTAAAAAATGAAAATTAATTGTTGGGATTTTAATCAATGCGGTAGGCAGCACGGTGGAAAAAATGTTGAAGAATTTGGAAAATGCCATTCCGTACAATACAAATCATTTAATGGTATTAATGGTGGATTGTTTGGTGGAAGATACTGTTGGCATATTGCAGGAACTTTCCAAGAAGATGAACCAACATGCCGACATTTAAAAAATGTAGAAAGCTGCGATTTTTGTGAATTTTATTTAAAAGTTAAAGTAGAAGAAGGCGAAAATTTCGTCCAATAATTAATTTATTAGGGAATCATGATGAATTACTGGCGCACTCCACTAGATATCAATAAAATAGAGGTACCGCATGGCAATGTGCATATCGACAACGAACAATGTAAAGGTTGTGGATTCTGCATTGAATATTGCCCGAGAGATGTTTTGGCATTATCAAAAGATTTTAATCGAAAAGGATATCATTATCCAATCGTGCTTAAGCAAGGGGCTTGTGTTAACTGTACGCTTTGCGAAATGATTTGTCCTGATTTTTCAATATTTGTTGTTGAGGGAAAACCGAGCCATCCTAATATTGACGATGTTCTAAAAAAAGGGGTAAAATCATGAAAGCGGATCCGATTGGAGTAGCAACAGGAAATCATTTTATTGATGGTGATCACGCCTGTGGCGAAGGTGCAATTGCGGCAGGATGTAGATTTTTAGCAGGATATCCAATAACTCCATCAACAGAAGTCGCGGAAAGAATCGCAGAACGTTTCCCTAAAGTTGGTGGAATGTTCATTCAAATGGAAGACGAGATTGCTTCTATGGCTGCCATAATTGGCGCAGCATGGGGAGGGCCAAAAGTCATGACGGTCACTTCGGGACCCGGTTTCTCTCTCATGATGGAAAACATCGGACTTGCTGTAATGCTGGAAACTCCCTGTGTTGTGGTCAATGTTCAACGCGGTGGTCCTTCAACCGGATTACCTCCCCTTACCGCTCAAGCCGATATGATGCAGGCGCGGTGGGGATCGCACGGAGATTATGAAATCATCGCTCTTTGTCCAAACTCTCCTCAAGAATGTTTCGACTTGACAATTACTGCGTTTAATTTGGCTGAAACTTGGCGTGTACCGGTTATGTTCATGATGGACGAGTGTGTGGGGCATATGACTGAAAAAGTTGTCATACCGGAAGCCGACCAAATCGAAATCGTGCCACGGAATTTTTATAAAGGTAAAAAAGAAGATTATCGACCATTTAATTTCAGTGGTAGCGGCGAAATTGCTCCAATGATAAAAGCAGGAGAAGGTTATAACATACATATTACCGGATTAACACATGATGAAAGAGGTTATCCAGCTCTCGATGCCGAGGCTCAAGATAAGAATGTTAGACATTTGGTAGATAAAATACTAAAAAATGAAGAAAAAATCCGTTTGCTCGAGGAAGACCAAATTGATGACGCTGAAGTAATTGTGATTTCTTACGGAATAACTTCTCGAGTTTCACAAAAAGCTGTACAGGATGCTAGGGCGGCCGGAATAAAAGTCGGAACAATTCGTCTAATTGTTGTATGGCCATTTCCTGAAAAATTAATTCGGAAGCTAGCGAGCAAAGTAAAAGCATTCATTGTTCCAGAAATTAATCTTGGTCAGATTTCTCTTGAAGTTGAGAGATATGCCGCGGGTAAAGCAATAACTATTCACGTACCACACGCCGGTGGCTGGGTTCATGATCCAAATGATATTTTAAAAGCAATTAAAAAAGGTGTAAAATGAACAAGATTACAGCACCAGCAACAAGTACTTTAAAAGTCCCAGAATCTCCAGAACCATTGGAACATCCGATGAAAGATTATTTGCGGACAGAGCGCTTTCCACATATTTGGTGTTCAACTTGCGGAATTGGAACAGTTTTAACTGCTTTTATTGCCGGTTTGCAAAAATCAGGACTTGATCGTGATAAAGTTGCCGTTGTTTCCGGAATTGGTTGCTCAGGCCGAGCTGCAGGATATTTGAGATTAGATTCCTTTCATTCAACGCACGGACGTGCTATACCTTTTGCAACCGGATTAGCGCTTGGTAATCCTGAGTTAAAAGTTGCTATAATTAGTGGGGATGGTGATATCGCAGCGATCGGTGGCAATCATTTTATTCATGCCGCTCGTAGGAATATGAATCTAACCGTTATTTGTATAAACAATTTTAATTATGCTATGACCGGCGGTCAAGCTGGACCTACTACTCCTCAAGAAGCTAATGCTTCTACTGCTCCATACGGTGCTTATGAATATCCGTTTAATTTACCATATTTAGCGGAATCCTGTGGCGCTGTTTATGTGGCACGCTGGACATCTTTACACGTCCGCAGAGCGACCAAAGCGATTGCGGAAGCACTAGTGAAACCGGGATTTTCATTTATTGAAGTTATCGCTCCTTGCCCAACTCTTTATGCTCGCAGAAATCGTCTTGGGACAGGACTTGACCTAATGCGGTTTTATCATGATACTGCAAAAATACAGCATGGTGCGAATACAAAGGATATTGATATTGAATATCAAAAAGAGATAATTGTTGGGAAATTTGTTGATAAAGACAAAACCGATTTCTTTACAAACCGAAACAGTTTTCTGCAAAATAAGTTAGGTGACAAATATATTCCATATAAAGGAACCAAATAATGGACATTAGATTTTCAGGTTTTGGAGGACAAGGAATAATAAAATCAGGTATGCTGATTGGAAAAGCCGCCTCTTTATTTGATAATAAATTCGCGACGTTAACTCAGAGCTTTGGACCGGAAGCCCGCGGAGGAGCTTGTTCAGCACAGGTTGTAATTGATGAAAATGCGGTTTTATATCCATATATTATTGCACCGGAAATTTTGGTTTCTATGTCGCAGGAAGCTTATGAAAAATTTATTGGCGACCCTGTTAAAGGCAGTATTGTACTCACGGATACTGACCTTGTTAAACCTAAGAAAATTCGTAAAGATATAAAAATGTATTCAATTCCTGCCACCAGAATTGCCGAAGAAATGGGAAATCGCATTTTTGCGAATGTTGTAATGGTTGGATTCTTTACAGCAATCACAAATGTCGTTAGCCTTGAGGCAATGAAAAAGGCATTGCCGGGATCAGTTCCCGAGCGATTTCTGGCTACTAATATTGAAGCACTGGAAAAAGGTTACGAATACGGTAAAAATCTCACAAAGAAGTAATGACTATTTCTGAAACCACATTTAAAAATTTTATCGGAAAACATGAAAAAACAATATCGTTTTCAGATAAACCTAATATCCAGTATCCAATTGGAATAGTTGATCCATCCCCCTGCATGGAAGCATGTCCTGCTGGAGTCAACGTAAAAGCGTATGTTTCCCTGATAGCGGCTGGTAAATTCCATGAAGCATTACACGTTGTACGAGAGAAAAATCCCTTACCCGGTATTTGTGGTCGTGTATGTACTCATCCATGCGAGACCTTCTGTAATAGAAATCAAATAGATACTCCGGTAGCCATCCGTGCCTTAAAAAGATTTGTCGCTGATTATGAATTAGAACATCCAATTCCCAAACCCAAGCAGACTGCCGGAACACACAAAGAAAAGATTGCAATTATTGGTTCGGGCCCTGCCGGTTTAACTGCCGCACACGATCTTGCTAAAAGTGGTTTCAACGTCACAATTTTTGAAGAATTATCTGAACCGGGCGGAATGCTGATTGCCGGAATTCCTTCATACAGGATGCCTCGTGATATTCTTAAGATCGAGATTGATTACATTCGCAATATTGGTGTAAAAATAATTACCAATAAAAAGATATCCGGTAAACAAGATTATGACAAATTATTGAAAGATTATGATGCAGTTTACTTGGCAATCGGTGCTCATATTGGAAAGAAACTGGGAATTCCCGGTGAAGATGAGTATAAAGGATTCATTGATGCTGTAACATTTTTACGAGACGTAAATCTTGGGAAACCTCAAAAACCCGGTGAAAGGGTAATTGTAATTGGTGGTGGTAACTCTGCAATTGATGCCGCACGCACCGCTTTACGATTGGATTCTAAAGTTAATATTGTTTACCGTCGTACGCGACAGGAAATGCCCGCCAACGAAGAAGAAATTAAGGATGCTGAAGAAGAAGGCATTAAAATACATTATCTCGCTACACCGGCAAAAATAGTTGGCAAAAACGGCAAAGTAACAGGTTTGGAATGCACAAAAATGAAACTTGGGAAACCTGATGAAAGCGGTCGAGCCAGACCAATACCAATTAAAAATTCTGAATTTACAATTGAGGCAGATGTAATTATCCCTGCAATCAGCCAAGAACCGGATCTATCATTTCTACCAAAGAACCACAATATTGATATTTCAAGATGGCAGACTTTTGCTGCTGATGAAAATACTATGGCGACCAATATTCCCGGAGTATTTGCGGGAGGCGATGCAGTAACAGGTCCCAATACTGTTATTAACGCTATTGCACATGGACATGTAGCTGCTAAATCAATTGAGAGATTTATTAATGGAGAGAAATTAGAACAATCAGATAGCAAGACTAAGCCGATTGAAACTGAAATTAAAATTAACCTATTAAACCAGCCGAAAACAAAGCGCGCCGAAATACCGATGCAAAAAATATCGGAAAGGAAGCACAGCTTCAAAGAAGTTGAATATTGCTTTGATGAAGCTACAGCAATCGCTGAAGCTCAGCGCTGCTTGCGCTGTGGTCCGTGTGATGAATGTTACATTTGCGTATCGGAGTGCGATAAAGGATTATCAGTTTTCCACTCTCCAGATAGTCAAAATGATTTTGTATTAAGATTACCACCGGATTTTGATTCTAAAGATTTAAGGAATGGTAATTTGCTTAGTACTCTAAAAGCAGCGAATGGTAAAGATATAACAATGGAATTAGATAGCTATATTCCGATCGTTAAAGATAATTTATGCCGTGGTTGTGGGGATTGTGTAACTGTTTGCGAATACGACGCCTGCCAATTGATTCAAAAAGATGGTGAGATATTTGTATCTCAAATTGACGCTGAAATTTGTCGTGGCTGTGGAACTTGCGTAACA
>JAHJCW010000126.1 GCA_018812885.1 bacterium
AACCAATCATTCATAGTCTTTTTATCTAAACAATCTTCAGTAATACAATCAAATACAATGATTGCGTTTTTACTTGCTACTCTACCAATTTCTTTAAAATATCTCAGCGAATCAAAAAAAGGAAGATAAACAAAGACACCGTGCGAATGAATAATATCTATAGATTTGTCTTCTGTATTTTTTAAAGAACAACCATCAGTTTCTTGTGATATTATGTCATATTCCATATCCAGCCATTCAGCCCAATCTTTTGCAGTTTCATAACTTTCGTATCTTTTTGGATTACATTTTTTAATCACTTTTTCCATATATCTGCCGGTACCCGTCCCGATTTCGCAAACAATCGGATTAGTAATTTCGAATGCCCCGAGTTTCTCCATATTATCGATTACATTTTTGGTTGCACCTTTCTGGTCCCACATCTTTTCAACATAATCACAAACCGATAAACCTTCTTTTTGAGCATTATTCACTGTTTCCTTTGCGGATATATAACTCAGATTATTTGAATTATTATTAAAGTACGTTGCCTTGATTAATCTCAAGTTAAACAACCCCAAAATTGAATTAATTATTTTTTTCATGTTATGCGAATGCTTGTTAATGTTATATATAAAATTAGTCAAGAATAACTATTCTTGGAATTTCTCTTTTGTAGGACTTAAAAATGATTGCATTTAATTATATTGTTCAACATTTAATAACTTAAAAAATATTGATATAATGATTGCAAATATGCTTGTCCTATTTTTAGTGATTTCTCAATTTTTATTTCATCACCGGAGCTAAATATTATTTGCTCTGCGAGATTATCATAAACAATTATATTTTCTTTGGTAAGCCAACCGAAGCCATCAACAAATCCATAATAAGCAAATTCGGTTTGAGATGGATTTAAAACATTTTTACTCCAGATAAAATCAGAATGGTCTAATTGTATTTGACTAAAAAGCAAAGCTGCTATATCGGACTGTGAAGCAAATTTAGTAATCTTGTTGCCAGCATATTCGTTTTTTAATAAATTGGAATAAATTACTAGAGGAATGTGAAACATTTCCGGATTTTTCTTATTTATGCGATGTTTGGCATAATGATGTCCATGGTCTGCAGTAAAGATAAAAATAGTGTTGTTAAACCACTCTTTTTTTGATGCTTTACGAATAAAATCGCCTATGCATTGATCAGTGTAAGCGGCAGTATTTTTAAAAATCATAGCATTATGATCGTTTTCGTCTTTAAAAACCGGTTGGGTGGGGACTTCAAACGGTTCGTGGTTACTTAAAGTTAAAATTGTTGTAAAAAAAGGTCTGGAATAGCTTTCGATATCGTTTAAAACGCGTTCGAAAACCACGTGATCGTGTGCGCCCCATTTTGAATTTTTTTCACTATCTTTAAAGTCGTGCTGATCTATCAGCGAATCGAAACCACTTTCTATTACCAACGCTCTTATGTTGGCAAATTCGGTTTCGCCACCATAGTAAAATGATGAAAAATAGTCTTGTTTGTTTAATGTATGTGCAATACTTGGGAATTTTTCAATTATATATTTATATTTTATCACGCGATCGACAGGGAGGGACGGATAGCCATTCAATATCGCCGGTAGTGATTTATAGGTTCTGTTGCCGGATGCATAAAAATTTTGGAAAGATAAACCACCTTGGATTAAGGAATCAAGATTTGGTGTAACGTCGGAGAGTCCACCCAGCGATTTCACAATGTCAGCCGTAAAACTTTCGATTATAACTAAAATCACATTCGGATTACCGTCTAGTTCAAAAATAGATGGTGTGTTATTGTTGGTTGGCAGCTGATATGCGCTTAAAAGCGAATCTGCTTCGGTAGGTGTAAAGTGAAGATAATAGTCGCGGTTTTCTGGTTGTTCAAATATGCTGTATATCAAATTCCACGTAGGATTTATAGCAGTATTATTGAGAATGTCGTGTGTGCTGAAATAGGCAAAACTGGGATTCATCGGTGCTAACTGGATACCGCCACGTACTCCAAGCACTATCAGTATAAAAAGCAAAAAGTAAAAAAATGTTAATTTAAAAATTCTGACAAATAATTTATCTCTATGCATCGGAACCGGGAATCTTTGCGACAATTTGAAAAGTTGGTTATAGAGGATGATACCTAATGCTATCGAAACAATAAAAAGTATTATTAACAGGATTACCGGTGAACTTACGATTGATGAGAACATTTCGGTTGGTGTACCAAAAAAGGATAATACTTCATTGTTGATCTTCGACCCCCATTCTTTGTAGATCTGCGCATCGGTTACCGAAATAAAAGCAATTAAAATTATCCAGATATAGGAATAGTATGTAATGATTTTTGAAATGAATCTTTTACGTATAAAGTCATTAAATATCAATAGAAAAAAGATTATAATAAAAATGTAGCTAACAGCTGAGATGTCAATACGCAAACTGTAGTATAGCACTTGAATTATTTCAGTGATAGAAAGTCCGCTAAATTTTTGATGATTGTATACAGCAAAGAACAGTCGCATGATTTGGAAGAATAACAACCAAAATAAAAAGTATGCAAATAAATTTACAATCCTTTTCGGGATACTCAGTTGTTGTTGGTCGTTACTCATAATATTATGAAATTTATGACAAAAAATTGGGATTATACATTTGCAGTTACGGTTTAATCTTGAGTTGTTAAAATTTTCGGAAAGATTTTTATGATTCTAAAAAATTGATTAATTGCTTAACGGGTGTAGTATAAATAAAGTTAATTATATAAAACAGACTTAATCAAAGTAAATTAATATATGTTAATCGACTCACATTGTCATCTTTATATGGGTTCTTGGTCTAAAAACCTTGATGTTGTTTTAGCGCATGCCAAAGAGCGTGACGTGGGCAAAATCGTTTGCCCCGGAATCGATATTAAAAGTTCTTGGCAAAGTTTATTGATTGCTCAAAATCATAAAAATGTATTTGCCGCTGCAGGGATTCATCCGCATGATGCAGGTAACGCACCGGCCGATTTTATAGATATTTTACGCGACATTCTTAATCAGCCTAAGGTGGTTGCGATCGGTGAAATTGGTTTGGACTATTATCGCAATATTTCGGATGCCGATACGCAACGCAAAATGTTCAAAAAACAATTACAATTGGCAATAGAAATGGATTTGCCGGTTATTATTCATAACCGCAATGCCGATGCTGATATAATTCAAATTCTTCGACAAGTAAATCCGGTTCTAGGCGTTGCACATTGTTTCTCAAGTGATTTAACTACAGCAAAGATATTATTAGATTTGGGATTTTACATATCATTCGCCGGAAACCTAACATATAAAAATAGTGAGTTACCAAAAGTAGCAAAAGAAATACCATTAGATAGATTACTGATAGAGACGGATGCGCCTTTTTTAAGTCCTATCCCATACCGTAGTAAGGAAAATGAACCAAGCCGTCTTAAATATATAGCCGATAATCTTGCAGAATGTCATGGAGTCTCCTCTGAAATTATTGAGTTGGCCACTCAGAACAATGCCGAAAAATTATTTAATCTTCCACAGTCTTGATACATTTTGCTAAAAAGAAGTGGGGTCAAAACTTTTTAATTGATCCTAATTTATTACAAAAGATAATTCGAACAATTAATCTTAGTCAAAGTGATAATATATTAGAAATCGGTCCCGGCGAAGGTATTTTAACAGAACTAATATTGCCGAAAGTTGGCGGTTTGGCAGTAATTGAAATTGATCCGCTACTAGTAGAGCATTTACGATCGCTCAATTCAATAATAGGTTGCCATATTATTCACGGAGATGTTCTATGGTTAGAGCTAAAAACCTTGCCAATAAATAAACCTGTAAAAATCATTGGAAATATCCCTTATAATATTACATCACCAATTCTTTTTTGGTTAATTGAGCAACACGAATGTTGGTCAGAAGCATTTCTAATGGTACAAAAGGAAGTGGCATTGCGATTAACCGGGCAAGTAGGAACAAAAGCCTACGGTAGATTAACCGTAATGACCGGAGCATTTTTAGATATTGAAAGATGTTTTAATATTCCACCGGAAGTATTTGTTCCACGGCCAAATGTTGATTCAACCTTTATTAAAATCACTAAAAAGGAAAATCCAATTATAACTGATGAACAATTCGAAAAATTTGAAATAATAGTGAAAGCCGCCTTTTCAAAACGACGGAAAATGCTACAAAATTCATTAAGTGGATTTGAGATATCACAAGAAGTTAAAGATAAGATAAATTTCACGCGCCGTCCCGAAACATTAAGTATCGTAGAATTCGCAGAACTTATTTGAATATTATATTTATATTCACTAAAATTCCGCGTTAAATAATTAGCATATTTTATTAATTGATAACCCCTGAAGGAGGTGTTACGGAATGATAGAAGTGAATCTACGGGATAACGAACCATTGGAAAGAGCACTGAGACGTTTCAAAAAGAAATGGGAACGAGCAGGCGTTCTACGCGATGTGCGACGTAATTCATTTTTTGTCAAGCCGAGCGTTGAAAAACGTGAATCGCGAAAAAAAGCGGTACGTCGAATGGCACGCTTTGAGCGAATCAAAAGATTATACGGTTAAAATTATCGTCAACAAATAAAATAAAAAGGTTCAAGAATTTTCTTGAACCTTTTTTAATTTTGTTTAATGAAAATGGAAATTTGAGTATGTTAATCAGAAGTATTTCCGGCGTTAGGGGAATTGTTGATACACATCTGACAGATGATGTGATTCGTAATTATGTACGGTGTGCTCATCAAATATATCAAGATGGAGTAATTATAATTGGTCGTGATTCACGCCAGTCCGGGTTAATGATTACAAATACAGTTATTGATGAATTTATTCGGCTTGGCAGAAATATTATATTTTGTGATATTGTTCCAACTCCAACAGTACAGTTTATGGTTGAGCAAACTGATGCTGCTGGTGGCCTGATTATTACAGCAAGTCATAATCCGGAAGAGTGGAATGGATTAAAATTTGTTCGAGCAGATGGTACTTTTTTCTTGCCCGAAGAGAATGAAAGACTTTTTAAAGAGGTTGACAGAGGTATTAAAGTTAAAGATAGCAAAGTCCGTGGTATTGTGTTCGAAGATAAGAATGCAATTCAAAAACATATAATTAAAAATGCATCTTTAAAGTGTGTTGATGTCTATCAAATTCGTAAGAGGCAGTTTAAAGTAGTAATTGATGCAATTAATGGGGCCGGTGCGATTGCTGTCCCAGCGATGTTGGAAGCTTTAGGTTGCGAAGTAATTCCGATTAATTGTGAACCAACCGGTGATTTTGTACATGGTACTGAACCGCTTCCACAGAATTTAAAAGAATTAAGCAAAGCAGTAATAGAGAACAATGCAGATATTGGATTTGCGGTTGATCCGGATGCTGATCGTTTGGCGATTGTTGATGAAAAAGGAACAGCAATTGGAGAGGAGTACACATTAGTTTTAGCTACTGATGGATATATTAATACTGTTGGAAGTAAAGAAACATTTGTTACTAATCTTTCTACTACAATGGCTCTAGACAAATTAGCTGAAAAACATGGATGTGCTGTTGAACGTTCTGCTGTTGGAGAAATTAACGTGGTGCAGAAGATGCTGGAGATAGGAGCAAATTTAGGTGGAGAAGGCAATGGCGGAGTAATTTTACGTGAAGCCCATTTAGGGCGCGACTCATTGGTTGGAGTTACAATGGTGCTGAATCGCTTGGCACAATCAGATGAACCCCTTAGTGGAATAATGAATAAATTACCACAATTTGAAATGGTTAAAGAACGACTTGAACTGAACCGTGCTGATGTTTGCACGCCCGATCCAATTGCCGTTTTTGATAGAGCTAAATCAATATTTAGCGATGCTGAAGTAAATACGGTGGATGGATTAAAATTTATTTGGGACGACCGATGGCTACATTTGAGGGCATCTAATACCGAACCAATTCTGAGGATATATGCAGAAGCACCTACAAAACAGGAAGCTCAAGAATTAGTTCAAACCTTAAAGTCTAAATTATAGCAAGTTGTAATTGCATATATAAATTAATCATTACCAATAAAGATACCTGCAATTAAAAAACACCTATAAAACTTTGAGCAGAAGTATTAAGGTTCATAATAATCTAATTGTAATGGTTGATAGGATTTTTCTACCTATCTACTAAATAAGTCGCCACAGAGAGGTATAAATAATTTTCAATTTTTTTCTTGACACGAATTAAAATACTGCCTAATATTGAACAGATGTTAATTATAATAGAACATATGTTCATATTGAAATAATGAAAACTCTATATAAATCAACAATTTTAGTTGAAGCAGCAAAGCTTTACTATGAACATCAATTAAGTCAATTAGAGATATCAAAAAAATTAGGGGTATCGCGCCCTACTGTGTCTAGATTACTACAACAAGCACGCGATACTGGTATCGTAAGAATAGATATTACTGATCCATCTGAAGTTGGAACTCAATTAGAATCTGCTATGATTAAAAAATTTGGATTAAAAAAAGTAGTTGTCGTGCCAAACGATACAGATGATAATAAAATTATCAAAAAACGACTTGGCAAAGCTGCCGTTTTACTGGTTGATCAACTGATATCAGAAGGTACAATCCTGGGTATTTCCTGGGGAACCACTATGCAACAGGTTGCTCGTCAAATCAGTTCCCGCAGAGTTAAGGATATGGTAGTTGTACAATTGAACGGAGGTATCTCTCGAGCTGAGTTCGATACTCACGCCAGTGAAATAGCAAAGACTATTGGTGATAGCTACAAAGCAATCCCCTATTTAATGCCTTTACCGGCGGTAGTTGATAACGCTGCTTTGAAGAAAGCAATTCTATCCGATAAAAATATTTCTCGTACACTTGAATTAGGTCGTAAAGCTGATATTGCTATGTTCACAATTGGATCATTTGGATACGGTTCAATACTAGTGAAAGCTGATTATTTTGAACCGGATGAGGTAACTGAGCTGCTGAAGTCTGGGGCAGTTGGAGATATTTGTTCACGAATCATTAAAGCAGATGGTACCATATGTTCAAAAGACTTAAACGGTCGGACAATTGGAATTGAACTGGAAGAATTAAAGAAAAAACAATATTCAATTGCTGTAGCAGGTGGTAAAGAAAAACTGGCAGCAATACAAGCAGGACTAAAGGGTAAGTGGTTTAACAGTCTAATTACTGATGAATGGATCGCTACCGAACTTTTAAGAGATTAAAAATGAGTAGTTCAAAAAATAAAAAAATTATTGCACTTGGGGCTGATCATGGCGGTTTTGCCTTAAAGGAAGAATTGAAAACCTATTTAACTGAGCAAGGTTATTCGATTACGGATTGTGGCACTAATATACCGCCGCCCGCCGCAGTAGATTATCCAAAGTTTGCCTACGCTGTAGCCCGTAATATTGCTGATGGGAAAGCTGATTTAGGAATTATGATAGATGGTGCCGGTATCGGATCTGCGATGACAGCGAATAAAGTAAGTGGAGTACGAGCTGCTTTATGTTATGATATATCTACAGCTCGCAATGCTCGCGAACACAATAATGCCAACGTATTGACTTTGGGCGCAGGTTCAATCGCTCTAGGATTAGCAAAGCAGATCGTGGATACCTTTTTATCCACTGAATGTACAGTCGAGCGTCACCTGCAGAGAGTAGCCATGATTGACAAGTTGGATGATAAACAAAATTTAAATGATGAAACAAATATTCAGAATAATTCAACTAAAAAGGAGGAATCCTTGATTGAATTAACAAATGAAGACATTTCAAGAATTGCTAACCGCATAAGTGAAATAGTTGTATTACCTGAAAGACAACCATTGGTTGCTGAATCAGGATATAATCCAAAGAAGGTTTGTATTTTTGGTGTACCTACCGAGAAAAAGCCGGAAACATTTCG
>JAHJCW010000127.1 GCA_018812885.1 bacterium
AAGATTAAACGCAGGAGGTAGCATGTTTAGTTACAGACGCTTATTATTACTCGGTTTTGGTTTTATGGGAGTTTCCCTTTTATGGGGAATATATAATGCGTATGTGCCGATATTCTTGCAAGCTGGAAGAGCAGATTATAGTACTACCGCAGGAGTCGTCGGGTTTGGAATGGGGGCGGATACTACCGGCTTCATAATGACTCTTGATAATATTGCCGCTCTATTCATTTTACCATTCGTAGGTGCATATTCAGATAGAATTTGGACGAAGTTTGGACGCCGCAAACCATTTATTATGATTGGAGCGCCACTTGCGTTAATTGGATTCATCGGAATACCGATGTTTTTAGGTGGCTCATTATTACTATTCATGGGAGCAATATTCGTCACGTTATTTGCGATGGATATTTTCCGCACTCCGGTTGTATCGCTAATGCCTGATATTACTCCATCGCCTAAGCGCTCACAAGCCAACGGTATGATAAATTTAATGGGTGGCATTGGTGGCGTACTTGCGTTTGCAATAGGTGGAATATTATTCAAAGTATCAGTTGGAGCTCCGTTTTATTTTGGCGGAATAGTAATGTTAATTGGATGTGGGGTGGTGGTATTATTCATTAAAGAGCCAAAACCTAAATCGGTTGAACCGGTGGAAGGCAAGCCGGGCTTGATTGGCAGTTTCAAAACCATTGTTAAAGACAACGATAAATCCGCATTATACCTGCTTGGCGCCATTTTCTTCTGGTTTTTGGGATATAACGCCTTGGAGGTATTTTTTACGTCATTTGCGGTCAATGTACTTGGTGTAGATAGCGGTGAGGCAACATTTTTGTTGGCCTATTTTTCCTTAGCGATTATAATTACTGCACCAATAGCGGGATATGTGGGCGGAAAAGTTGGCAGAAAACGTACTATGATAGTTGGAATTATCGCCTTTGCGATATTGCTTGCCTACGGATATACCATAACTACTGTATTACAAGTAAAAATTATGTCACCATTAAGCGGGATTGCCTGGTCAATGATATTAGTTAATTCATTGCCAATGGTCGTAGATATGGCACCGCAAGACCGCTTGGGAGCTTATACGGAGTTATATTATTTATCATCGCAAGCTTCAGCAATAGTTGGTCCGATTTTATCAGGTAAAATAATATCTATTTTCTCAAACGATTACCGTATTGCATTTATGTATGGTGCAGTTACTTTAGTTGTAGCATTGCTATTTGTTATTCCTATTAAGAGGGGAGAAGCATTAACCGCCTAATTTCTAAGCGATCTCCTCAAGTGTATAATACAGATATACATTCGGAAAGTTAGTTATATAAAAAAAGGGCTATGATTTCATAGCCCTTTTTTATTGTAGCGGAGGAGGGATTCGAACCCCCGACACGCGGATTATGATTCCGCTGCTCTAACCAACTGAGCTACTCCGCCATTCGTCTAAAAAGAGGCGCAAAATTAACGGGATTCTAAAGCAAAAACAACTTAAAATCAATTACCTAACAGTTAGATATTAAGATTCAGCAATGGAAACGTTTCAATTTATTTACTATTAGTAGTTTGTGTCGCTAATATTTGTAAAATATTACTAATTTTTAACATGAGTATTTGTTTTTTTATTTCAGATTTACACGGAAAAGTTGAACGATATAACAAACTGTTCTCACAGATATTAATTGAAGAACCTGAAGCAGTATTTCTAGGCGGTGATTTGCTTCCATCCGGTTTATTTGCCTTAACTAGTAATGAAACAGTAGTTGATGATTTTATCCAAGACTTTTTAATATTTAATTTTCTTGATTTAAAGAAAAAAATGGGAGGGAAGTATCCTCATGTTTTCCTAATCCTCGGTAATGATGATAGTAAAATAAATGAAGAGAACTTTATTGATAATAAGCAATTAGGTATATGGGAATATATTCATAATAAGAAAATTAGATTTAATGATTTTGATATATACGGATATAACTATGTACCACCAACGCCCTTTCAATTAAAAGATTGGGAAAAATATGATGTGTCACGTTTTACCGACCCAGGTTGTGTTTCGCCGGAAGAAGGGTGGCATTCAGTTGAGGTATCAAAACATGAATTAAGATACTCCACTATAGAAAAAGATTTAAAAACATTAGTTGGAGATAATAAACTTACTAATT
>JAHJCW010000128.1 GCA_018812885.1 bacterium
CACAATCCATATTTGATAATTGGAATATATTTGCTTTCGGTAATATTGATGTTATTGCCATCATTAATTTTCAAGATACATGCCAACAGATTATCAACTGAAGAATTACGTAAATCAAAGAGGGCTTTGGGAAGAGCGATCAAAAAACTAAAGAAATCTGATGGTGATCAATTTACCAATACATCCAATACGGTTTATGGATACCTGAAAGATAAAATGCAACTTACTTCTGATAAATTGGATCCGCTGAAAGTGAAATCCATCCTAAGCAAAAAGATTAATGATAAAGCTATAATTGATAATTTAATGGAATTATTAAAAACAGGCGATGCGGGTCGTTTTGCGCCCGGTGGCTCTGTGACACGTGAGACATTAATTAAGAAAACCAAAACCATATTAAAACAATTAGATGCGGTATTATAAAATATTAATTTATATTGTTTTTAGTGGATCTGTATTATTTACTCAATCTGCAGTGGAGCCTGATTCATTATATAAAATTGGCAACCAAGCTATGTTGCAAGATGATTTTGAAACTGCAATTTTTAACTACGAACAAATTATAAATCAAGGGAATAGTCATCCTGATTTATATTACAATTTGGGTAATGCCTATTACAGAGTAAATCAAATAGGAAATGCAGTTTGGGCATTCGAGAAAGGTTTGCAGCTTACTCCACGCGATAAAGATTTACAATTCAATTTATCGCTTGCTAATGCTCGAGTTCGTAATCGTATTGAGATACCCCGCTCAATGTTAATTTTAGAACAATACCGTGCATTGAAAAAATCTACAACTTTGGAGGATATTATTCTAATCGCAGCAGCGATATTTATGCTTGGAGCGTTTGTTTATTTTCTTAAAAAGTATTACCAATGGCAAAGTATATGGGTCTCACGTTTGATCATAACATTGTTTGTTTTATCGCTGATTATACATTTTGTGGCATTAGACAAATACTACGAGATTTCAGATACTAAAGAAGTGATAATCGTACAACCGACGGTAGATATTTATCCTGCACCGTTTGACAAACGAGAAACTGTTCTATTTAGACTTCATGAGGGAGTTAAAGCAGAGGTTACTCAAGAACAATCCGATTGGTTAGAGATAATATTAATTGACGGAAAAAAAGGATGGATTCAAACAGAAAAAGTGCGGTATTTATAGTTTAGAAGATATTTCTATGAAGCATTTACGAAGTCAGATTTTAATAATCATATTAGTATGTATGATATTATTTCCGGTTATATCACAATCGCAAGAATGGCGGTTTGACCCGGATTCGCTGCGAGATGATGGACCAATCATTCCAATGGTTATTAATCCATTAATTGACGGAATATTACCTGAGATAGATTATTCTGATAATAACAATGCAACCGAATCGGGGAAAATGTATAACGGTTTTAAGGTACAGGTACTATCAACAAAAAATGGTGAAATTGCAGAAAACATGCGGATGAAACTGATATCGCAAATAAATCATCCTGTACGAGTAGTTTTTGATGCGCCTAATTATAAGGTTCGGGTAGGAGCATTCACAGATCGGAAGGATGCTGAACGGCTGCAAAGGCAATTATATGACTTAGGTTATCGTCGGGCGTGGATTGTACGAGCTCAATTTACATTGTAAAATGACCGAAAAAATAATTTACCGCTGTCCGGTAACTGATTCTGATTTCAAAAAATATTATGAATTGCGCTGGCGCATTTTACGTAAGCCTTGGGGACAATCAAAAGGTTCAGAAGTCAATGAACGCGACGAGGATGCCTTCCATATCTTTGCTGAAAAAGATGATATAGTTATTGGTGTAGGTTGCATTCATGAGGTTGAAGAAGGCGTGGGCAGAATACGATTTATGGGAATTGACGATGATTATCAGAAACAAGGTATAGGAAAAGCTATCGTGAAACTTTTAGAAGAGTACGCAGCTAAAAAGAATTGGAATAAAGTACGCTTATGGGCGCGGGAAAATGCTATAAATTTCTATTTAAGACTTAATTATAAAATTATTGGCGATGGTGAACTGTTATTTGGTGTAATTAAACACAAAATAATGGAGAAGGAATTATAGAATTATAAAGTCCAACAAAAAAAGAATTTCAAATTATAATAAGATAGTTTTCTTTATCGGTGCAGGGATGTCAGCTGAAAGCGGAGTACCAACCTATAGAGGCAGCGGTGGAATTTGGCATAAGTATGATTGGAAAGAATTTGCCTGTCAAGAAGCGTTCGAAAGAAATCCTGAAAGGGTGCTTGACTTTCATGAACTGAGACGGAAATCAGTTTTAGAATGTAAACCGCATAAAGGACATCATTTTATTGCAGAATTGCAGAAATCACACAGTGGTGTAACAATAGTTACACAAAATATTGATGGAATGCATCAGCGGGCGGGGACAGAAAATGTGATTGAATTACATGGCAGTTTATGGCGTTTACGCTGCGATAATTGCAAAATTGTAATTGAAGATATTGGCGAATCTTTCTCCAAAAAGAAATGCGATTGCGGCCAATACTTAAGACCAGATATCGTGTGGTTTGGTGATATGTTAAATCCGCAAATAGTGCAACAAGCTTCTGATGCAATTCAAAAATGTGATTTATTTATAAGTATTGGCACGTCCGGAGTAGTTTGGCCGGCTGCCGGATTTCCGCAGGAAGCCAAAAGTAATGGTGCCTATTGTGTTGAGATAAACACCGAGCGAACGGAATTGTCTTATTTGTTTGATGAAGTAATAATTGGCAAAGCGAGTGAAGTATTAACTGCTTTGTCATTCCACACTTGCCTGTCCCGCTAAGGCGGGGATGCGTAATCTATAATTATGGATTCCCGCTTTCGCAGGAATGACAATATTTTACAAAAAACGGGAGCAAGCTCCCGTTTTTTCAGTAGAGACGTTGCATGCAACGTCTCTACAAATAAAACCCTTACATAATGAAACCTTGCGAAGGTTTTAACCCTTCGCAAGGTTTTTTATAAACTACCAAATTTTCACACGTTCTTCTTTAGGTAAATAATGTCCATCACCTTCTTTTACGTCGAAGGCAGCGTAGAATTCCGGCATATTATTCATTACGCCAATTACACGGTATTTACCGTAGGAATGCGGGTCGGTTAACACCTGATTTCTTAGATATTCATCACGAGCAATCATTCTCCAAACCTGCGCCCATCCGATAAACACTCTTTGGTTTCCGGTAAAACCATTCAATATAGGTGGCTCTTCACCGTTTAATGATAACTGATAGGCATTATAAGCTACAGTCAGTCCGCCAAGGTCGGCGATGTTTTCACCAAGCGTTAATTCTCCGTTTATATGGAGTGAGTCAATTGGTACAAATTCATTAAATTGATCTATTATAACCTGAGCACGTTCATCAAACCCTTCTGAGTCTTCCTCTGTCCACCATTCACGCATATTTCCATCCCCATCGTATTTACGGCCTTGGTCATCAAAGCCGTGTGTGATCTCGTGACCAATCACGGCACCGATACCGCCATAGTTCACAGCATCATCGGCTTTTATATTAAAGAAAGGTGGTTGAAGTATAGCAGCCGGAAATACGACCTCATTCATAGTTGGATTGTAATAGGCATTTACAGTTTGTGGCGTCATTCCCCATTCTTCACGATCAATCGGTTTGCCAAGCTTATCCATTTCGCGACTGTATTCAACCTCTGCGGAACGCATGGTATTCAACAATAATTCATCTGGTTTTACGACCAACTTGGAATAGTCTTTCCACTTATTGGGATATCCGATTTTAGCATTGAATTTATTTAGTTTTGCCAAAGCTTCAGCTTTAGTATCCTCACCCATCCAGTCTACTTTACTAATCCTATCCGCCATCGATAATTTTAGATTATCGACCAGTTTTACCATTCTTTCTTTAGCTTCCGGTTTAAAATATTTTTCAACATAAACTTTACCTAGGATTTCTCCTAATGAACCGTCCACAGCACTTACCGCCCGCTTCCAGCGCGGTCGATTCTCTTCCATACCGCGCAATGTTTTACCGTAAAAGTCGAAACTTGCATCCACAAAGTCTTGCGGTAATTCACCTGCATTACTGCTTATTAGCTTTGCCTTTGAATAATTTTTCCAATCCTCTAGTGAATATTTAGATAATGTGCTACTAAAGGCGGCTAAGTAGCTTGGTTGTCTGACAATAACATTTTCAGCATTGGCAATTCCTGCTTTTTCAAAGAATAACTCCCAATTGAAATTGGGTGATAATCCCACGAGTTTGCTGACTTTAAATTTATTATAGGTTCTTTCGCTATCCCGGTTTTCCACACGCGTCCAGTGATTCTCTGCCAAAGTTATTTCCATCTCCATAACTTTATTGGCAATCTCAACAGCATTTTCATCTTTGGCTAATTCCAATATTTTGGTGAGATATTCGACATATTTTGTACGAATATCTTCAAACTTTTCGCCTTCGGTGAAATAATAGTCACGATCAGGCAATCCTAAACCTGATTGATGGAAAAATAAAATATATTCTGTTGACTTTTTTGCATCTTGATCAACCCAATAAGTGAATGGCCGTTGAACGCCAATTATTCCATGATGCGCAAATAACTCTGCCAGTGCATCCCAGCTATCAACGTTTCCAATCAATTTGAGTTCTTTTTCTAATGGCTGTAACCCAAGTTCTTCTATTTTAGCTGAATCCATGAAACTCGTGTAAAAATCGCCCACTTTTTGAATGTCACTGCCCGGTGTTTTATGTTCTTTGCGTGCGGTATCTTCGATGATCTCTCTTAATCTTTCTTGATTCTCATCATCCAAAATAGTGAATGAACCATAAGCTGATTTATCAGCCGGCATTTCAGTTTCATTAAGCCATGTGCCATTTATGTATTGGTAAAAGTCATCCTGTGGTCTAACTGATGTGTCAAAATTGGATTTATCGACACCGGATAATTCAACCTGATTGGTACAAGATACTCCTAACAGTAAAGTTATAATTGCAGTAGTTAAAATTCTTGACATTTATTGTTCTCCATTGATTATTAAATACTATGATAATTTAAGTTGTATATTTCGGAAAAGGAAAGGTTGGTCTCGCAGGAATTATAAACTGACATTATTTGTAATAATGCAGGTTATTGATCATATCAATAGGAGCTTCCAAACAAGACCAACCTATAGATTTATTATTTAATATGTTTAATATTACCTGAACCTGTAGTTCTACTATTAACTGTCGGGTTGCCATTATAAGTTACATCACCGCTACCGCTAATATGAGCATTTAGTGATTCCGTAGCCCAAACGCGTGCATCTCCTGAGCCGTATATATCAATTGATACATTTTCTGATTTAAGTTCATTGCCAGTGAAATCACCGGAACCACTAATTGTTACATCAAGGTCATCAGTTTTTCCGTCAATTTTAATATTCCCTGAACCACTTATAGTTACACCTAAAATGTCTGTCGAGACATTTGAAATATCAACATCACCGGATCCGGATATTTGCACTTTTAGTTCCTTTGAGTTTATTTGTTCAACATCAATATTCCCTGATCCGGAAACTTTAACTGAACAATTGTCACCAGATAGTTTTTCTGCGTCAATATCACCGGAACCGGAAACACTAATATGAGTAAGTCTTTTGATTACCAACTCATAATGAACATTGTCATTAAAACTGCTGTACTTCTTCCATCCTTTTTTCCTTTTACCAATGTATAGTGTGCCATCTTTCTTTTCTGTCAGTAGATATGGAATTAGATCAGCAGGAGCGTGTATTGTGATTTCTTCTTTATCTCCGAGTGTTATTGATACATCACCGGAACCTAATAAAGCAACTCCGTCAATTCCGCTGAAAGTTCTGACTTCAGATACTTGTTCATCTGCAGTAGTGCAGCCCGTCAATAGAAGTAATAAAATAAATGGAATGAATCGGTTAATAATTTTCATAATAAATCCTATTATTTTTGTTTAGTTAAAATTTAGACAGAATTGCGATGAAATGGTTGTCAAGTAAAATTAAGTTAGAAACCATCAAGGCTTGACAAACCTTGATGGTTTCTGTTCATTCACAAAATCATAAAAGCATGTAATTTTAGCATAATAATTCAATTATTTATAGGCAAACAATGAAAAAACTTCAATCCACTATTATTTCACTGCTAATTATTACTTCAAGTTTCACATTTGCAGATGAAGGAATGTATCCGCTCAGTGAAATTCACAAACTCGATTTAAAAGCAAAAGGATTAGAAATTGAGTTATCAGATGTGTATAATCCGGATGGAATAAGTCTAATCGACGGAATCTGCAATATAAGCGGTTGTTCCGGTTCGTTTGTATCGGAAAAAGGATTAATTCTCACTAATCATCATTGTGCATATGGCGCAATTAAAAATGCCAGTACTGCCGAAAATGACTTTTTGGAAAACGGATTTTACGCTCAAAATTTAGCAGAAGAAGTTACGGCAAAAGGATACACTGTACGCATCACCGAATCCTACCGTGATGTTTCTGAGGAGGTATTGAGCGCTATTCATAAAAATATGACATTAGCGGAACGGACAAAAGCTATCGAAAAGAAAACGAAGGAAATTATCACGCGAGTTGAAGCGGAAAACCCCGGCAAGCGGGCATCGGTTTCCGAAATGTTTATCGGCAAAACATACGTTCTGTTCGTTTATAATTACCTGAAAGATGTAAGACTTGTGTATGCTCCACCGCGCTCGATCGGCAATTTTGGCGGTGAAACTGATAATTGGATGTGGCCGCGCCATACCGGTGATTTTTCAATAATGCGTGCTTATGTAGCACCCAACGGTTCACCGGCTGATTATGCATCTGAGAATATTCCCTTCACTCCTAAAAAGGTCATTAAGGTTGCACCAGAGGGTGTAAATGAAGAAGATTTTGTATTCATTCTGGGGTATCCGGGCAGTACTTTTCGTCATCGTACGTCACATTTCTTAGATTACGAATATAATTATCGGATGCCGTTTGTTGCCGATTTGTACGAGTGGCAGATCAGGGCTCTGGAAGAGATCAGCGCAGAAAACCGCGATATTGCCCTCAAACATTTATCGAAGATAAAAGGTCGTTCCAATACGATGAAAAATTATCGTGGCAAATTGCAGGGAATAAATAGATTGAATTTGATCGATAAAAAAATAGCGGAAGAACAGAAGCTGCAGGATTTCATCAATTCTGATAGGAAATTGAAAAATGAATATGGTACCATTCTAAATGAAATGAGTGAAATCTATGAAGAAATGAAACTCACAGCTGAGTATTCATTTATTTTAAGCTATTTGGAACGTAGTTCGGAACCCCTCACGTTCGCATATACGTTGTACGAAGCGGCAATTGAACTGCAAAAGGATGATGTGGAACGCGAATCAGCCTATATGAATCGTAATCTTGATATGACAAAAAAGCGGTTGTTCTTAATTGCCCAAGACTATTATGCACCTTCCGATAAAATTTTATTCAAGAATATGCTGGAACGAGCAGCAAATTTACCTTTACATCAAAGGATATCAGTGATCGATGAATTATTATATGGTAATGATGTTAGTCATTCTGAATTAATTATTAATAACTCACCCCTCCCCCGACAAGTCGGGATCTCCCCTCAAGAGGAGACAAAATGGGGTGAATATATTGAAAAAATTGATGAGTTTATAGAGAACGCCTATAGCAAATCGCAATTAGCGGATGAAGCATATTTATTTGAATTATTCGGAAAAACTCCCGAGGAGATAGAAGCAATTGACGATCCATTCATTCAATTAGCGGTAGAATTGTATCCGCTATATCAAGAGCAAAAGGAAATTAGTAAAACGCGCAAGGGGGCAATAGACCAATTATATGCTAAGTTGATTGATGTAAAAAAAGAATTTATGGGTTCAGAATTTATACCTGATGCCAATGGGACTTTACGATTGACCTACGGTAATATTCGCGGTTATTCTCCCCGCGATGCCGTGTATTCATATCCGATCACGACTCTTGACGGTGTTGTTGAAAAAACAACATCTGAATTTCCGTTTGATTCACCCGATAGACTTTTAAAACTACATCAGCAAAAACAGTTCGGTAAATTCGGTCATAAACAGCTTGGTAGTGTTCCGGTAGGAATTTTATACAATATGGATACAACCGGCGGCAATTCCGGTTCAGCAGTATTGAATGCTAAAGGTGAATTGGTCGGAATCAATTTTGACCGTGCTTATGAAGCTACCATCAATGATTTTGCCTGGAGCGAGGACTATAGCAGATCAATCGCTGTAGATATAAGATACGTTCTTTGGGTACTCGATATTTACTCAGGGGCAAGCAATTTATTGAATGAG